>JAYTHQ010000039.1:0-6805 GCA_043732445.1 Bdellovibrionales bacterium
CCCAGCCGTTCATTACGAGCTAGCAGCAAAATCGTTTCGATCACTTCTTTCGAAACATTTTTATTTTCAAGAACCTGTTTTAAAACCGCTTCTTTTTGCGACGGAGTGATTAAGGGACTTGCAAGAAACTCGTGGGTTTCTTTTTCTTTCGAGAAAATCTCGTTTAAGCCGCGAAGGTCACTGAAGACCTTCTCTTGAGACCGGTTGTCGACGGCGAGTTCGAATAAAGCTTTTGCATAGCGCTTGGCTAGCTCTGGGCCTCTCATTGATTCGCTCCGATCTTATCGATAAATTCTGTCTGCAAACGCTTCTGGTCGCCGTCGGCGATTTTCTCTTTCAGAAGTTTTGTCGAGAATGCCACCGACTGCTTCAAAAGATCGTCGCGAAGCTCGTTCTTGGCGCGCTCAACTTCAAACGTAGCCGTTCGCGCAGCCTCCGCACGGAGATGAGCCGAAATCTCCTCGGCCTCTTTCAGGATGCGGAGCTCAAGTGCAAGGGCGTCCAATTTCGCTTGCGCAAGATCTTCGGCTGCATTCGCTTGAAGGGCCATGATCTTTGCCTGCACTTCGCGCTTGCGAGCTTCGGCTTCGGCCTTTGCCGCCGCGGCCTTCGTCAGCGCAGCGTTAAACGCCGCGCCTCGGCCCGTGAAGTACTCACGAACTGGTTTACGAAGAAAATAAACGAGAAGGCCCGCGTACAAAATGAAATTGATCGCCTGGAGATAAACGACCATCGGCAAGCCGCTTTCGTTGGCCGAATGTGCCTGGTGTTCGGCCTCTTGCGCGATCGCCAACGCCGGGAGAAAGAGAACTAAAAGGGTCGTCAGCAAACTATTGAACCGATTTTTCATAAAGACAAATCCTTACCGGCCAGCTTGCTGGCGACGGCCGATCCAACGGCAGGGATTTCCTTTGCGAGAGTTTGTTGTGCCTTTTGAACTTCTTCGGAGATTTGTTTGCGGTTTTGCTGCAGGAGCTGCGCCGCTTGTGCACGGGCCGCGGTCACGATCGCTTCGGACTTCTTGCCGGCCTCTGCTCGCGCTTGATCGTAGAAACCTTTTGATTTGGCGTTAAGCTCACGGGCCTGAAGCGCATACTGATTTTGAAGCTCAGCCGCTTCTTCGATTAAACGAACAGCCGACTCTTCGCTCCCGACAGTTCGCTTTTCGCGCTCGAGGTAAGCCGCCAGGTAGGGCTTCAAGATTAACTGCGTTAGCGCAACGTAGGAAATCAAGAAACAACCTAGATGAATCAAAAGCGTGTGGTCGACGCCGAGTGATCTAAAAATTTCCATATGACTAGTTTGCTCCGCCTTCGTCTTCGCCCGTTCGCAGCAAGTGCTCACTCATTTGTTAACTCCGCCGAAGCAGTGTTGTTTGCAACGAGTACCTACTCGTAAAACCTGTTAGTTTTTGCGGATTTGAGTAGCATCCGCGGCGCCGGATGGTCAAGGTCGGATTACGGACGGATTTAGCTTTTAGGCATGTACGAAGCGCCTTCGAACATGACCCCTTCGTCAATGCGAAGACTTGGTGAAGTCACGGTGCCGCGAAAGACGGCCGGCGGGTGCATGATCACGCGCCGTCGCGCGAACACGTGGCCCGTCAGCTCACCGCTGATGATCACGACATCGGCTTCGACCTGAGCTTCGACTTTGGCGCCAGGGTTAATCACGAGAGTATCCTTCGTGAAAATCTCGCCCTTGAATTCGCCGCCAATTCGGACGGTACCTTCAAAGGTCAGCCGCCCTTCAAACGAAGCGCCCAGGTCAAGAAGTGCCGTTAACTGCCCGCGCTCGATCCGCGCTTCATCTTCATCGTCGGTCGGCAACACTTCGCCGCGGATTGGATTTACTTCTCCCATGCGCCCCTTAGTTTTTCGACCACTTGAGTCAGTTGGTCGTCGGAATAGAAGTGAATACTGAGCTTACCCTTCGAATCCGTATAATCAATCGTGACCTTGGTTCCGAGTAGTTTCTGGAGTTCGGTCGAGAGACCTTCGATCAGCCGTTGCGGCACATCGAGATTTAAAGTCGCCCCGGTCGCTGACGCACGGCGCGCCGCCTTCGCCTTCGCGACCAATTTTTCGGTCGCGCGAACCGAAAGTTTCTCGTGAACAACTTGGCGCGCAACGTCGATTTGACTTTCAGCGCTGTCAACGGCCAGCAAAACCTTCGCGTGGCCCGCCGAGAGTTCGTTATTGCGAACAAGTGCCTTTACCTCCGGCGCCAGTGCCAAGAGGCGAAGCGTATTCGCGACGGTCGGGCGTTCTTTCCCTAATTTATCGGCGACCTCTTGCTGAGTAAGCCCATACTCGCGCATCAGCATTTCGTAGGCATCGGCCTCTTCAATTGGATTTAAATTTTCGCGCTGGATATTTTCGATGATCGCAAACTCAAGCGAATCCTGGTCAGTCACTTTTTTAAGGATAACGGGAACTTCGTGAAGACCCGCTGCTTGCGCCGCTCGCCACCGACGCTCACCAGCGATAATTTCAAACTGACGCTCGTTTAAACGACGCGCAACTATCGGCTGCAGAATGCCCTTTTCCTTTATAGAGGCTGCCAAATCCCGAAGAGCATCCGGTGAAAAAATTTGGCGAGGCTGTCGGGTGTTGGGCGTGAGTCGGTCGACGGGAATCGTCCAGATCTGCGCCTCTTCGGCAATCGGCGAAAGACGAGAAGAGTCGGTGACCGGAACCGCCGTCATCACTTCCCGCGCGGCCGAGAAAGGGGCTGGCGTGATCGGAGCATCGAGATCTGCTCCGCCCAAAAGGCTGCCGAGACCGCGCCCGAGACGCGTTGGTTTTTTAGAGCTGGGTTGAACTTCAGACATTGGCTTCGCCTCCGTGATTTATTCCTGGAGCGGTTTCGTGCGATATTTCTTTGGCGCCGAAAACTTTTTGGTCGAGCTCGTTTGCGAGCTCCATGTATTTCACCGCACCAATTGATTTTTGGTCGTAGTCGATAATGGCCTGCCCGTGCGAAGGCGCTTCGCTGAGTCGAACGTTTCGCGGAATCACCGACTTGAAAACTTTATCGCCGAAATGTGTTTGAATTTCTTCAACAACTTGGTGACTCAAGTTATTACGAGTGTCGAACATAGTGAGTACGATGCCCTGGATTCGCAGATCCGGATTGATACTTTTCTTTACTAAACCGGCGGTGTTTAGAAGCTGGCTGAGGCCTTCGAGTGCGTAATACTCGCATTGAAGCGGAACGATGAAAGTATTTGCCGCCGCAAGAGCGTTCAACGTGAGCAACCCCAGCGACGGGGGACAGTCGATTAAGATGTAGTCGTAGGAAGCCAAGAGTGGACGCAGTGCGTCTTTTAGGCGAAATTCACGCTTTGGAGTATCCACAAGCTCGATTTCTGCGCCAACAAGATCTGGGTTCGCCGGCGCGACCTGGAGACGCGGCGATGTTGTCGTCCGAATCACCTCGGTGAGTGATCGTTCACCAATTAAGACGTGATAGATATTCGCGTCTTGGTATTCATATTTTTTTAAGCCTAGTCCACTTGACGCGTTTCCTTGGGGATCCAGGTCGACAAGGAGTACTCTGCGGCCCTTCGCTGCTAATGATGCCGAGAGGTTAACCGACGTCGTTGTCTTACCTACTCCGCCTTTTTGATTGGCTATGCAAATTACTCGAGCCATGCGCACTCCTTCGATGGATGATCCTTCTTTTAGACCGCTCAAGGATAAATATTTCAAGCAAAAATGCCGATTGTTCTACGTGGAACATTCATTCGCCAAACTGTACCGCGTAATCAGCATAAACTTGGTCATTCTCCTTTGCATAGTCACTCTCGCGGGGTGCAAGAAGGCTATTCTAAATCCAGAAACTATTGACCCTATATATGCCGATCTTTTGGCGCAAGCGGCCGGCATTCACGCCAAGGCCGAGTCACAGAAGAAGAAAATCGAAGAGTTACGTGTTCAAATTGAGAAGCTATCGCCGAGGGATCCGGCCCTGAAACATACTGAGCACGAGAGAGAGAACTTAGAGCGCGGCCTAGTGCAAATCGAGCAAGACGCCACTTATTACGAGATACGCGCCGAACAACGACGCCTCTACGACAAAAAGTCTTACGAAAAAGCCTTCAAAGCGGACCTGGACTGGCCATCTCCCGCAGAGTTTTCTGAATATAAAGAATCAAAGCGTCTTCGGAACAGCTCGCGCAATTGGGAAGACAAGGTCCCGAAGTCGACCCAATATAATAAGCCAGTGCCTGAAAAGAAGAAAAAGAAGGAAGAGAAAAAGGCCGAATGAGTGTTCCACGTGGAACACTTTCTTTAGTCGGCGATCTTGTCGGTCAAAACGACGGCCATCTCGGCGCCTAGATCGGGCAACCGGTACGTGCCTATAAGGCTCGGCTGCCAGCGGCTAAAGAGCTGAGACGGAACTTGAGAAAGCTCTGTGGCCCACCGCTCACCCTTAAGGTGAAAGAACTTTCCGCCCTTCGGAATTTTTGGGCGAGTTAACAAAAGAGATCGGGCAAGCGGGGCCAAGCCGCGCGCGATGGCGTTTGATATTGATTTATCCGGAAGCGCCGCCACGTCTTTTTTTAGGGTCGTCACGTTTTCGGCACCAGTCATCGAAGCCACGTGCTTACAGAATTCGAGCTTCCGCTCATCACGATCAACGAGAATCACATTAATCGAAGGGTTCATCATTCCCAAAACAAGGCCCGGAAAACCATTGCCGCTGCCGAGATCATAAACCGGCGCGCCTACGTTGAGCGCGCGAACGATCAAACGCTGAGCATAAATACTGTCGGCAAGATGCACCGCGTCAGCTACGGGCAGAGTGCTCGGCGAAACGAGGTTGACCGCTTTGTTAAACTTATTCAGCTCCGTTAAATAGGTGATGAATCTCTCGGCTTCCTTCGGCGTGAGCACCGGAAACCACTCCATAAGACGCAATCTTGTTCGTACGGGATCAAAAACTAGCGGCGCGCCTTGAGGCGGCTGTGAAGTCGAGCCTGAAGTGGATTTACGACTCAAGACTCATCTCCTTGATCTTACGTCTCCCTTTAAGATGAACAAGTAGCGCTTGAATCGCCGATGGGTTGACGCCGCTAATTCTCTGCGCCTGACCCAGTGTCATCGGACGGATGCTGCCAAGCTTCTCGATCTCTTCTTTCGAGAGTCCGCGAATCGCCGAATACTGAAGATCCATCGGGAGCCGCAGTTCTTCGAGCTTTCTAGTCTGCTCGATAATCTCACCTTGTCGAGTGATGTAACCAGCATACTTAACTTCAATCTCAACGCCCTCGACGACCGCGCGGTCATTCGTCACCGCATCATTTAGGCTCGTGAGACCGAAACAAGACAAGTGTCCAATATCTATTTCGGGGCGCCGGAGAAGCTCTTCGCCGGTCGTCGGCTTTAGAAGTCCCGGCGTGCCAAGCTCGGCTAACTTTTTTTGCGTCTCCGAATTGGGAACGAGAACAATGTTTCTTAACTCTTTGAGCAAGTGATCTTGAGCCTCAAGAACATTAGCGATCCGCTGCTTGCCGGCCTCTCCCTGCACACCAAGATCATTCGAAAGCTCCGCTAACCGCCGAATCGTATTGTCTTCTCTAAGAACAAGCCGGTGTTCGGCGCGCGAAGTGAACATCCGGTACGGCTCTTTTGTTCCCTTTGTAACCAGGTCATCAATCAGAACGCCGGTGTAACCCTGATCGCGCCGAAGAACGAACGGCTCTCGCCCGAGAACTTTAAACGCGGCATTGACGCCAGCCATGAAACCTTGCGCCGCCGCCTCTTCATACCCACTAGTGCCGTTGATTTGCCCGGCCAAAAACAAATTTGAAATCGAGCGTGTCTCTAGTGAATGCTGAATTTGTGTCGGCTCAATGAAGTCGTACTCAACCGCATAACCTGCTCGCAACATCCGAACGTGCTCTAAACCAGGAATGGTTTTTAAGAACAAGAGTTGCGTTTCGGCCGGCAAACTAGTTGAAATTCCTTGGAGATAAATTGAATTGGTCGAGAGACCTTCGGGCTCTAAGAACGTTTGGTGCGAAACCTTGTCGGCGAAGCGGGTAATTTTATCTTCGATGCTTGGGCAGTAGCGTGGCCCCGCCCCCTCAATGTGACCGGCGTACATTGGCGAGTAAGCAAGGTTGCCGCGAATGATGTCGTGGGTTCGCTCGTTCGTGTGACTCAAATAACAGGCCACTTGCGGCAGCTTCAGCTCGGCGCGGCTGCGAACACTAAACGGATAAAAAATCTCGTCGCCGGGCTGAGCGACTGTTTTCGAGAAGTCGATCGAGTCGCGATCGAGCCGGGGCGGCGTGCCTGTTTTCAATCGGCGAACGACGAAACCAAATTCTGCGAGTTGATCTGAGATTCCGACCGAAGCCTTGTCGCCCACCCGACCACCGGCGCTTTGTTCGAGACCTATATGCATGACGCCATTCATGAATGTACCGGTGGTGATGATGACCGCCCTCGAGCGGAGCCCAGATCCGTCACTCAGCCAAACACCTTCGCAAACTTCTCTTTCGATCATCAGCGATTTTACTTCGCCTTCGCGAACGGCTAATTTGGGTGTCGCGTGAAGCAATTGGTTCATGTAGGACGAATAAAGGTCTTTATCGTTTTGCGAGCGAGACCCTCGAACGGCAGGGCCTTTTTTTGAATTGAGTCGCTTAAACTGAATACAGGTTTCATCGGCGGCGCGGCCCATCTCGCCGCCAAGAACATCGATTTCCCGGACCATGTGGCCCTTTGCAAGACCACCAATCGACGGATTACACGACATGTAGCCGATGCGCGAAACGTTCGATGTCAGCATC
>JAYTHQ010000040.1:0-6803 GCA_043732445.1 Bdellovibrionales bacterium
ACGACTCCCACAAGAATATTTGGCCAGAGCGCTAAAAAAAAGAGCGCCCCGAGACCGAAACTTGAGATCATCATCATGAGCGTTACTTTTTTCGTGTCGGTTTCGACAAACATCAACTCAAGCAAACGCAAGACTTCTTCGCGCTGGCCAAGGCTCCGGTCGTGAAGCCAGACCAGAACTTGATCGGCCCACAGATAAGCGATTAAAAAAACGAGGCCTGAAACGGCAGGAATAATAAACCAGTCTTGGCGAAAGAGAGCGCTCATTTAGCGACCTCCGCCTGAAGCTTTTTTCAGTTCAGGAACGGCAGCGGCCGAGGCTGCTGCAGGTATCGCAGGCGGAGCGTCGTTCGAGAAAAGTGTTTTTGGAATAATAAGTCCGCGTTTCTCAAACTTTTCGATGAACTTTGGAATTAGGCCTGTTGCCTGGAATTGGCCAACGATCATGCGGTTTTTATCGAATCCCTTTTCGACAAAGCGAAACACTTCTTGTTGGGTCACGGTTTCGCCCTGCAGGCCTTGAACCTCGGAGATGCTGATGATTTTTCGTGTTCCATCAGACATCCGCTGAATTTGGACAATCAAATTTACGGCGCCGACGATCTGTTCTTGAATCGCTTTGCCGGGTAAATCCATGCCCGCCATCATACAAAGTGTTTCGAGACGACCGATGGCTTCTTTCGGATTGTTCGCGTGAACCGTGGTCATTGAACCGTCGTGACCCGTGCTCATGGCCGATAACATATCAAGTGCCGCGCCATCTCGGCACTCGCCGACAACGATTCGGTCTGGGCGCATCCGGAGAGCATTCTTAACGAGATCCCGGATGGTCACCGCACCTGCGCCTTCCATGTTGGCAGGGCGAGTTTCAAGACGAACAACGTGATCTTGTTTCAATTGGAGCTCGGCCGCATCTTCGATTGTCACAAGTCGTTCGTTGGCCGGAATAAATCCCGAAAGTGTATTGAGTAAAGTCGTTTTACCCGAGCCTGTACCGCCCGAAATAATGACATTGAGTTTGTTCTGAACGCAGATTCGTAAAAACTCCATCATGTTTGCCGTCGACGCATTCCACTCTTTGACGTACGTTTCGGGATTGACGGGCTTCTTTCGGAACTTTCGAATCGTCACGGCCGGACCGTCGATCGCAAGCGGTTCGATGACGGCGTTAACACGTGAGCCATCTTTTAAACGAGCGTCGACATACGGAACGCTCTCGTTGATCTGTCGACCCAGTGGCTGAACGATCCGCTCGATAACTTTTCGTAAATGAAAGTTTGATGTGAACGTCACCGGTGAAATCTGCACGAGACCATTTTTTTCGATATAAATGCGCTTATGCCCATTCACCATAATTTCGGTGATGGTCGGGTCTTCAAGAAGATCTTCAAGCGGGCCTAGAAACAAAGCCTCATCGAGAATTTCTTTTATGATGTTTGCGCGTTCGTCGCGGCCCATTTGACCAGCTTCTTTGTCGACGAGCTGCGAGATCACCGCATTGGTTTTCTTTTTTAGATCTGCCTCTTTTTGAGGGTCGCCCTGTGTGTCCGTGAGACCTTTTTTGAGATCCATGGCTTTGATCAGCTCGTTGTGAATTGTGAGCTTCAAGGCCGTTCGCGGATCAACGTTGGTCGGAATTTTAGTTCGGCTCGAGATTTCAGCTACCGGGCCTTCTTTTTTGAATTTCAAAGTTTGCGGGCGCGCCGTGGCCTTCAGTTGCTGAAGCAGGCCACCGGTGAGTTTTCGAGCGATATCGAAGTGGGCGCTGGCGATGGGCGATTTCGCAGATGAAATAACAAAAGGAGCCGACCTTTGAAGCGCTCCGCCGGCGGTTGCGTCGTCTTGTGGAATGATTCCAAGAACTGGTTTGCGAAGTGATTGGCCAATCGCTGCTGGAGCAAGTCCGCTCGCGCTCGCTTTGTTGACCACGAGCTGAAGCATATCGCTCGGAAAACTCGCGGCCATCAGCTCGCTCATCAAGCGCATCGTTTGATTGACCGCCAAAACTTCTGGGGTCGTCACGATCAGTAGTGCGGTCGCTTTTTCGAGAACTGACATTTGCAATGACGTCAGGTTCGAACCCATATCGATGATAATAAATTTGTAGGCGTTGCTGAGGGCTTCTATTTGTTTCACGGCCATTTCCGGCGAAACAGTGAGCATTTCGTCGCGGCCTTTGACGGCGGCAACATACGCTAAGTTTGTTCCCGGATGAGTGCTGACAACCGACGAAAGTGTTTGCGGCGTAATTGATCCGTTAAAGCTGCAAAGGTCTTGCATGGTCTTTGGCTCACGAATGCCTAGGATCACGTTCTGATCGCCGCAGCTATGCGAATCTAAATCAATGAGAAGAGTTGGCGCGCGCATCTCCATCAAAAAGGCGAACGCTAAGTTTGCGCCAAAGACGCTTTTTCCCACGCCGCCTTTGCCGCCAGCGATCGCTATAATATGGGAATTCGGATTCACAGCCATTCTGACCTCTAGTCGTCTTATCGGCTAAAACTGAGGAAAGATGGCCGGGACAATCGTCCTGACTTAGTCACGAAGTCGGAACTTCTCCTTCACCTTCTCGGCACCTTGGCTAGCACTAGCCTTAATCGAAGGGGTCACGAAGACGACGAATTGACTCTGGTTTCGCTGAAACGATTTCGAGGCATACAGCGAAATGATCGGATCGGTGGCATTGTTCTTTGGAAGTTTGTTGTAGTCGGTACCGGTCGAGTTCGAGATCAAGCCGCCGATGGCCGCGCTCTGACCGCTCCTGACCACGATTGACGTGTTCATTGAGCTATTTGAGATCATCGGGGCGCCATTTGATTGACCTAAATAGCTCTTCATCGAAAATTCGATCTGCAACTGAATGCTGTCTGAACGAGGATTTAAAATTTTCGGAGTGATTCCGGTCGTCATACCGGCGTCGGTAAAGTTTGTGACTGGTTGACCGGTTGTCGCATTGGCCGTGACGTAAGGAATAGCAGTCGTGTTTTTCAAATCCCCTTTTTGTCCGTCAAGCACGATCAAGCTCGAACTTTGAAGCACGCGGGCGTGCCCGTACTCTTTTGCCCAGTTGAGCTTCGGGAGCAAATTCGAAACGATACCCGTGATGGTACTGACGACTCCGCTCGGTTGACGGCTATCTTGCGTGAACGAGATGCCTGAGTTGTCTTGAAGTGTCGGGGTAAATTGAAATTTGAAACTCTTCTGAAAGTTTTTATTCAATTCTACAAAATGCACAACCAATTGAATGATTTTGCCTGGTTCTTTCGGCGGTGCCGCTTTCAGTTCAAGCAAGTTTAAGACAAAAGTTTTCTTAAGCTTAACGATCGTACCTTCTTTTTCACCGATGTCTTTGACGATATCCGGGACGTACATCTGCGCGATGGCCTCGCATTTGTCTTTCTCGGCCTGGCTGCTCACAGAACCCTCAAGAATAAACTTGTCGTTGATCGCGCGAACGGTCACTTCGGGTAAGTTGATGTCGTTAAAAATCGCTTGCGCAATTTTACGCTGCGCAACTGGCGAGAGCGTCACGAGTGATGACGCCACTTTATCGCCGTATTGAGCGACGACGCTGATAATACGATTCATTTCACGAGGCAAAAGCACTTGTCCATCAACAACGACTTTATTGTTGATGATCTTAATCGTAATGCCTTCAACGTCAGCGAGAAGCGAGCGGATCTCTTGCGCGACTTTGGCGTGATCAGTCTTCTGAACATCGAGATGAAATTCGTAAATCTTGCGATCTTTTTCATCAAAGATCAGCAAGCTCGCAAAGCCGGCAGCGATCGGATTGAATTTCAAAGTGTCCGTTGTGCGGTCGATCGAGAGCTTCGTTACTTTCTTAAAGTTACCTTTGAACTTCGCTCCCGGCGGAATGTAGATGAGCTGTTCATTTTGTTCCATACCGACGAAAAGCGGCATTGAACGCTCGCGTTTCGGATCGACTTTTTCGATTTCGCCAAGGGCCCGGTCGGGCGCGTCGGCCATTTTATTTTGATCAAGAGGAACGGTTGGCAAAGAGTCTTTTTGTGCATCGGCGACCGGCGCCGCTAGCGGTGTGGCCGGCGTCGTTTGAGGCGCTTTTTCCTCTTGAGCCAAAGCTGACCGTGACGCACCAATGAGCGCCAGGACCGCGATACTTAAGAGTTTCTGTTTCGTCTTCATAACAATGCCCTCTTCGCTTTTAAGCGTCGATTAGAGATCTTCGTAACGAGTTTTTTTAGCCGGCAAACGATTCGGCATCTGCGCAGGTCGACGGACCTGCGGCGGTTGCGCGACCGAAAACTTTTGCGGCGCTAGCCGCTGCTGCGGGACAGGAATCATCGCCTGGGTCGGTGGCATCGTCGGCATCGTTAAGGCCTGTTGCGAAGCCGGCACTCTCATGAGCGCTGGTTTACCGAGAACGTCTTCGACGGTCGTAATGCGCGTCGGAGCCTGTAGGCGATCATTTGGATGGCGAAGCACGGTAAACAAACTTCCGGGCGATGTCGACAAAATGTAAACGATCTGCTGAACCTCGTCTGGTTTGGCTTCGATCGAGATCGTCGAAAAATTCGTGTTCGCGCTTAAGTTGATTCGGTTGATCGTCTTACCGTTTTGATCAAGCTCAAAGCGGCGTGGAATTTTATTAACAACATTGAGACCTGTCGCAAGGACAACGACGTCTTGAAGAATCGTGCGAACTTCGCGGTGGGCATCAGTCCCTTTGCCGTAATCGAGAGCCGCGACGATATCGATGCGGTCACCTGGCCGAAGAAGGCGGGTCACGCCGCGCATGTCATCGACCGGGAGCGCGAGCGCACGTTTACCCGGCGAGACTTCCATCGAAAGGCCGGTATCGGCACCTGGCAAGAGAAGTTTTGTCTGGAGGATCTGCTCGCCTTTTCGAATCGGAACCGCCGCAACTTGTCCGACCGCTGCTTCGGGATCGCTGACCGCATCGGGCTGAATAAAGTCGACGGGTTGATCAACGTACTCGAGCTTCGAGTCATCGATGGTTTCCATCTCGGCGATATCTTGGCTCGCGATCACGACACGTTTTGTTGCGCCGAATTTTTTTGCGACCGCGCTTTTCTGTTCTTGCGACCAGCTGTAGAGTAAAAAGATCGAGAAGATCGCCGCGGCGACCGAGATCCAGAGTGTTCGACTTTGACTACTTTGCATAACCATCCCCGTTACCTAAAAAGACCTTTTACCCACCACAGCGCGCGTCTAAACAAAGTCCGTACTGAACCTGAATCCAAACCGGGCTGACATCGACCGATTGGTTTCTCTTCTGCGGACCCACTAAATTCTGATCAAAAACTTTGTTATTGTGTCTTTCTAAATCACGCCGACTAGCAACGTCGGGATCCATCGGGATTCCGACTCGAAGCGGGCGCTCAGACGCGATGCCGTCGTCTGTATCTGCAGACGTTCGCTGCTCAGACGCGATATTGTGCGTGCGGTTGCCAATTTTTCGGAACTGACCGCCGGTAGGCTGACCTGTATTGCGGTCGAGCGTGTCCCTAAAGTAAACTACGTTCGTACGATTCCTGAAAATTTCGAAAGCGTAAGCACGAGCTGAAATCGACTGCATGATACCCGTATGAATCACGCCAAATACGCCAAACTCGTAGCAAAGCATAAAAACGAAAACCATGATGAGAGGGATCGTTTCGATCGTCGCCATCCCTCGTTCATTTTTTACGGCGCGCAGGGCTTTTTTCATGCTCAACACCCATTGTCCGTAATAAGGGCGTAAGAACTAGCGTCAAGGGACTGGTAGTGCTCAATTTTTTTCAACATTTCAAAGCGTTGGGAATTAAAGTTCACGCGACACTCTTCGGTGCTCACTTCCCGCAGAAGATAAGCATTTAATGTCGCGGCCCCCGTTTGCGAATCAGAGGCCGTATTGCCGAGAAATGGGAGACGCAGGTTTAAGACATTCGCTCTGAATGGAGCGCGCGCGCCAACGAATACGGCATCTGCACCCGCTTCGCGGTCGTCGTAGTCGGCGGAGAAGTCTCCGAGCTCTACGTCGCCGAGTGTGATCCAACCAGTTTTTAAAATAGTTTTAAAGATGCCGGTGTTTTTTAGCTCGGCAAACTTTTGTTTACCGAGATCTATTTGTGCGGCCTCCGTTACGTTAGCGGAGTTAAACGAGCGCGCCGCCGCGAACGTGATGTACTGGCAAACTTCAACCATTGATAAAGTAAATGACATCGCAAAAAAGATAAGCGAGAAGCCAAACGCCAATGTGAGCGCAAAGATGAAATCAAGGGTGATTTGCCCTGATTCATTTTTAATAATTTTCTTTGCGCTTAGCTCTTTCATATCATCCCTTATTGATTTGGAACTGGTTCGCCCTCGTTTGAACTGTGCCGAGTCTTCATCGACGGGTGTTGAGCCTTCGCTTTATCACCTGATGCCCAAACTCCATTTTCGATCATTCCTCTTAAAGGCAACCAAGGTCCTTCAACAACCTTGGAAACCAGCTGCTCGGCCTTGGCAAAACGGGTGACCGACAGAGCGATTGCGCTAAAAATACACGCGATCAAGATTGCTTCGATCGTCAGCTGGCCGCGTTGGTTTCCTAAAATGGCAGCTCGTTTCAAAGGACACCTCGCAAAACCAGGTGCGTGAGCCAGCCCATTAAAATCGCGATAGTGAAAGGAATCTTCTGAAGTTCGAGGCCTTTTCGTTCTCGAATTAAAACGATTGCAACCATGTTATGTGCGAGCAGTCGCGCGTGGCCCCGAAAAATCGTCGCGAGAACTCCGAATATCGCGCCCCACATCAGGCCCCATCCCGAGACCGAAA
>JAYTHQ010000041.1:0-1954 GCA_043732445.1 Bdellovibrionales bacterium
CCAAAACGCTGGGCCTCGCGGGCCACCAGGGCACAGCGCGAATAGTTGAGCGGAAAAAAATAAACTACTGAAGCCACTTGGGCCCATAACTCGTGCCACGGCGTTTGAACCGATGGGTTTTCAAGATAAAAGTCGGAGAGTTTTAGAACCGCTTCGGCTAATCGGCCAGGCTCATCAAGCGAGAAACCCCGCTTCGAGAGCGCTGCGCGAAGTTTGGGTTCATATTCGGCTGGGAGGGTGGCGCGTCTCGGTTGCATGAAGACCTGACTCTACACTATGCTTTCCCAAAACCGAATCTAAAGAGGGATGCGATGGCAAAAGCCGCAAAGAAAACGCACGCGAAGAAAAAAACGGCCAAGAAGGTACCGACTAAAAAGGCTAACACGACTAAAAAGGTAGCTGCGCCCAAGCCGAAAGGGGCTGCTGCGACCCTCAAGAAAGCGCCTGGAAAAAAAGCGAGCTCTGCGAAAGCGTCGCCGGCCTACCAGCTCAAAGTCGGCGATGCGGTTCCGTCTTTTGGTGGCGCATCGACGTCGGGCCAATCGATCGACCAGGGTTTTCATGCCAAAAAAGCCCTGGTGCTCTATTTTTATCCCCGCGATAACACTCCCGGCTGCACGCTCGAGGGCCAAGACTTCCGTCGTCTTTATAAACAGTTTCAACAGGCGGGCGCAGAGATTGTCGGCGTGTCGCAAGATTCCATGACTTCGCACAAGAGCTTTAAAGTGAAATGTGACTTCCCGTTTGAGCTTCTCTCCGATGAGAACGGTTCGATTTGTCGCGCCTTTGACGTTATGCAAATGAAGTCGATGTACGGCCGCGATTTTCTGGGCATCGAGCGTTCAACATTTTTGATCGACGGCGGCGTGATTAAAAGTGAATGGCGCAAAGTAAAGGTCGATGGTCACGCCCAAGAAGTCCTTGACGCGGTAAAAGCCCTCTAATGGCCATCGAGACCGCCCGGTCAAAAGCGAAGCCCGGCATTTACGACATCACGCCGGTGGTGAGCGAGCGAATCGGTGTTTTTCCGGGCGATACCAAATTTCAACGAAACATTTTGCTCGATATCGCCAAGGGCGATCACATCGGCCTCAGTTCGCTCACGACAACGGTTCATTTAGGCGCTCATGCCGATGCGCCCAACCATTACATGAGTCACGGTGAAGGCATTGGGGACCGAGATCTCACGCGGTATCTCGGCCGCTGCCTCGTTCTAAGAGCAAAAGCAAAACCCGGTGACAGGATCGCGAAGAAGCACTTTTCTCCGCAGACTCAAGCACTTCTTTTACTTGAGCCATTTCCCGCGCGGATTCTTGTCTTTACCGGGAGCTTTCCGAACCCCGAAAAGTGGAATTCAGATTTTAATTCGTTCGAGCCCGCGTTAATCGATCTGTGGGCGCAGGCGGGAGTTAAGACCATCGGTATCGATACGCCGTCGATCGACCCCGAAGATTCGAAGGACCTTCCGTCGCATCAGATGGTCGCTAAACACGATCTCTCGATTCTCGAAGGTTTGGTTCTCAATCACGTGCCCGAAGGTTTCTACACTTTGATCGCGCTGCCACTGAAAATCGAAAATGCCGACGCATCACCTGTTCGTGCGATTTTGATCGCCGACAAAGGCCAGGCGTTTCCGTTTTAGTTAGAGGGCAGAATAGTGAAACCCGAGTTGCTTCTTCATTTGTGCTGGCAGGGTCGGCAGCTTCGAGCGCGGGATAAAGAACGTAGCGAGATTAAAGAAGTCGTTAAAGATGCGGTGCTTATCCGTCGCCGCTTTCAAGTACTCGGCACCCGACGAACCCCCGGTACCGATTTTACGGCCAAGCATTCGGTGCGCCATCAATGAGTGGCGATAACGCCACGTTGTCATCAACTCGTCGATATCTTGAAGTGCGGTAATTAATTGAAACGGTAACTGCAAAACTGGTTGATCGCGGTAGAGTTGAATCAACAA
>JAYTHQ010000042.1:0-1953 GCA_043732445.1 Bdellovibrionales bacterium
TATCACTTTTGCCACTATTCGGATTTTTATTGTTGCTGCCGCCAAGTTCGGCGCTAGCGTCTCGAAACGATCTCCGGCCCTTACTTGAGGCAAGAACACTCGCCGATCTCGAGCACGAACAATCGAGACTAGCACTTTTGAAGCGAACCCAAGATGAGTGCTCGGCTGAACTCAAGCACCGAACACTCCCGCGCGGGTGCTTTGCGCGGCTCCGTCTTGAAAATCACCCTGATTTGAATGAACAGCATCGACTGACGCGGATCTGCCGTGAGACCGCATCTAAATCTCACAGCCGCCTCGACCTTTCAGACGATTCACACACTCTGCCAGCTGACTGCCAAGCAGCCATCACCGATCGCCTCGAAGACCTTAGCTACGCCGAAGAGGATATTCATCCCGAGATGTCCGTCGACCGGACAAGTGGACCAAAAATTGAATAGAGATCCAGTCAATGACTCAATTCAACTGTTTCGAACCTGACCAAACTCGATATGAGCTCGAAGAGTTGCTTGGTGAAGGTCTCAATTCGAGAGTTTACCGCGCTCTTCGAGTTGATCAGAGCGGTCAATCGCGCCAGCGTGTGGCGCTCAAGTTTCTCAAAGACCAGACGGCGGTCTCATTTCTCAGACGTGAATTCGATACGCTTCTTCGCGTGCGCTCAAATTACTGCGCGCGCGTCATCGCCTGGGAAACTCAAAACGGCGACGCGGCCCTTGCGCTTGAGTGGATCGACGGCCTCACGCTCTTTGATCTTGTGCGCACGCTCGTGTTTAACGATGCGCTGACCGATGAAGTCGTGAGGCAAATTTACCTCGGGCTTGTCGATCTACGTGCTGCGGGTTTGTTTCACGGCGACCTTCACCCGAAAAACATCATGATTGACCGTTCGGGCCAAGTTCGTCTGATCGATTTTTCTTCAGGTCAAACGGCCGAAGGGTTTTTGCAAGCGACTCCGGCGTTTGCCGCACCGGAGGTGTGGTCTGATGCGCGTTTTAGCTTCGAAGCCGATCTCTTTGCGCTAGGGGTGGTCAGGCAGGGTCTTGCGAGTTCGTTTTTCGATTTGGAAGTGAAGGTCAAAGAGCCTCTCATGGACCCAGATCCGCATCGAAGAGCTTTCAAACTTCCGCGAGAAAACTTAGCCGCTCGCCACACGATCGCAACCGAAGTCGAACGCCGGCTCGCTAACAGAAACTCGCTCAACACGCAGCTCATCGCACCTCTTGCGAAAGAGCCCGTCAGTTTATCTTGTCCTGTTAAAAGTTTCATTCGATCTGCGGTGGCGCTCACCCTCGCGCTCTTTTCGGCGATGACCGTTCCGGTCATGGCCGAGGCGCCGGCCGAGGTGTCCGAAGCCTCCGCGAAGCTGATGTTTACGTCGGAGCACTGGATGCAAATCGAAATCAACGGCAAGGCAGCCGGATTTGCCCCGCTCTCAGTTTCGCAATTGCGCGCGGGCCAACATCGCGTAGCCTGGAGAACAGCCGCAGGAGCGGGAGAGCTTCAGATCAATTTAAGAGCAGGCCAAGTCCTTCGCCTGACTGAAACCAGCGAAGGTGTACTCAAAGTTCGTTGATCGCGAACAATGCAATCGGTAGAGTTGCGGCTGAACCGTCAAACACGGGAGCTCAAGTTGCGCGGAACACGTCTCGATCACCTCGAAGAGTTGGCCGAAGAACTCATCAAGAACAATCCAGAAGAGGCGCTCGTTCGCGCCCATATGAAAGCCGCTGGCTTGCGATATACCGAAGATCCGGTTGATCGCCTGACGGCAGTTCTCAAATCGCTCGATAAAGCCCGTATGACTTCCGAAAAAGGCGCAACCCATGGCAAAGATCTTTGAGAATATTTTAAGCGCGGTCGGTCACACGCCGCTCGTTAAACTTCACAAGTCAGTTCCGAAAAACCAGCACACGTTTTTAGCAAAGGTTGAATATCTCAATCCGGGCGGCAGCG
>JAYTHQ010000043.1:0-1951 GCA_043732445.1 Bdellovibrionales bacterium
CGCCCGAACGCTCGAAGGAAGTCGCGCGCGTCATCGGCTCGGCGTTCAATGCCGTGCCTCTCAGGCAGCATCCGACCAACGACCTTGAGCTCTCCGAGAGCGCCGAGCTGATTGCGCTCTGGGCAACCATCATGGACAAATACGAAGACGTTGCGGCCCACGAGACGTTTTTAAACCGTTGCTTCAAGGAGCAGCGCTTAGCGTTCGCGACACACAAATACGCACAGATTTTAGTTTTGGACCCCCGCGATGAAATCGCGCTTCGCATGCGGCAAAAGGCGATTGGTTTTGCGAGCTTCGGATTCGACGCAACAGCCAAGGGCCTGACCCCCACAAACTGGAGCGTGCCGCTTCCGTCATTCAATAATCTGATGATCGGGCTCGGGACGATCGCCGTGATCGTTGGCATGGGCTTCCCAAATGAACGGCAAGTCTCTGCCTTAGGGTTCGCGATGATCGCGTCGGCGCTGGGTCTTCGCTATTTCTTGCGAAGACCTTCCGGCAGCTAGCTGACAGTCAGCGGCCAGATAAACAGATTTAATTTGTTTTTGAATCGCGTGTCTGACCAAGTGCGCGCAAGAAGTCTTTCCCGAAACTGGCGATCGCCTCGGCGGGTTCCTCGTCGGCTTCGCCGCTCGAATGAAGTGCCGAAGTATTTAGCTTCGGATCTTTCAAATTTTGGTCAGATGAAAACGTTTTTGAATTCACGCTTGAGCCGTTGGCGGCCATCACGCCTGTTAAGCCAACACCGGTGTCGAGCGAGACGAGTGCTTTGTAAGAGTTTAAGAGTTTTGCCGAACCAGTTTTCGACAGAAGCGTCGGGTACTCGTCGCCAGTTCGCAGAATATATTTTTTCACTTGAGTCGAATCGAGGTCGCGATTGTGGGCCATCACAAGAGCCGCAACGCCCGTGACGAATGCGGTGGCTTGGGACGTGCCGGTCATGAGGCCAAAGCCGCCACCGGGCAGGGTCGAGTAGATATTTTCGCCAGGTGCTGCGATGTCGACCGTGCGAACGCCGTAGTTTGAGCTCGCTAAAACTTTCGTGTCTTCTTTGCTGACGGCCGTGACGGAAATAATGTTCGAGAGTTCGTAGTCAGCAGGGTAATAGTGTTTGCCGCTTTCATCTGAATTTGAGCGCTCGTTACCGGCTGCCGCAACAAACAAGATGCCGGCTTTCTGTGCGTCTTTGACGGCGGCGTACTCTTCGGCCGAATAATCCGTTCCACCACCAGAGTAGTTGATGATATTGGCGTGCATTTTGACCGCGTACTTAATGGCCTCAACGGTATTTTTCAGGTTGTTTGAGTTTGAAGACTTCGGATCATAATATTTTAAGATCATTAAACTCACGTGAGGAGCCACGCCGCTAATCCCAAATCCGTTTCCGCCGCGCGCACCGATGATGCCGGCGATGTGTGTCCCGTGCCCGTGGTTATCGACTAAGCTCGGGTTGTTGCCGACGAAGTTCCAACCGTGGACGTCATCGACGAGACCATTGCCGTCGTCGTCAATTCCGTTTGAGGCTTTGTCTCTGCCGTTTTTATCTAGGCCGCTCTCACCTGGATTGACCCAGAGATTCTCGACCAAGTCGCGATGCTTCTCGTCGATACCGGTATCGATCACGGCAACGACGATGTCTTTTGAACCTTGCGACACTTCCCACGCTTTTACGGCGCTCGTTTTATCGAGACCCCATTTGTCTTTCACAAACGGATCATTAAAGAGAACTTGAGTTTCTTTTTGTTCGTCGCCGGCTTTTGGTTTGACTGCTTTCGGATCGTTTAAAACCATTTCACGTTGTTCGTCTTGCGCGAGAACTAACGGAGTTTTCGGAGACGCCTTCGACGACGCTTGAGTCGATCGGCCGTGCTCCATGTTTGAAGCGCCGTTGAAGAATCCGTAGCCGATGAAGGCTGCCGTCAGGCTAAGAATGCCCATCCCGATGCGA
>JAYTHQ010000044.1:0-1949 GCA_043732445.1 Bdellovibrionales bacterium
GCCTTCATTAAGCGCAACCCGTCGCCGACGTGCCGCAAAGCTTTCAAGTTTTTCTCGACGGTGATTTTCGCGGATGCGGCCGGGCCACAGTTAAAGTGCATGGCTCATCAAGATGCTCTCTTGGCCGCTGCCTCACCTGAGAAGCAAAAGGCAAATTCAACGCCGATCAACAAGCCGGTTCGTCCAAGTCTCGGGCTCGACTTAAGCGCGCTCGACGACGCGTTGATCACAGCGCCGAAGATCGACGATTCTGTAAAACCCGAACCGCCACCGGCGACCAAGCCAGCGGCGAAATCACCCACCCAAAACAAAACGCCCGCAAGCGCGCCTGCCCCTCTAAAGGCAGCCGCGCCTCATGTCTAAGTCTTAGGCGCCGTCATGCCGACTTTCGGAGGATGCCATGGTTTCGTTCGCACGACTCAATCGAATCTTGATTTCATTCGCGCTGACCGCGGCCGTCCTTGCCTCATTTGCCGCCATGGCCTCGGCGACGACGTTCGATGAGCTCATAGCGACGCCGATCACGATCAAAAAAGATGGCGTCACGATCCACGGCTTTCGCTACAGCCGACCCGGATCACCTCACGATCCGACAAAACCTTGGATGCTCTTTCCGCACGGTCTCACATCAAACCTGCACGAATTCGAGTCGCTGATTCCAAAATTTGCAGACGAAGGTTTTGACTGTTTTGCGTTTAATTTTCGCGGCCACGGAAACGGCCCCGAGCGATCTACCGTCGATCATTACTCTGAAGGCGATTACCGATTTGAAAAGATGGCCGACGTCGATTTACCTCTGATGATTGAGACCATTCAGTCTTTGCATCCGGGACCTGGTCAACTTATCGGTCACTCCATGGGCGGAATGGTGCCGCGCGCCGCCTTTTACCGCGGTACCGTCACGGCTCGCGAAATTTCGTCGATGGTTTTGATCGGTAGCCCCGCTCATTTTAAAACGGCAGCCGCCAAAACCGATCACTTCGGTCTGCAGTGGCACCTAAAGAATTATTTATTCTTCGGGTCTGGAAAAGAGCCAGTCCTCAACATGGAACGTGCGCGCGCCGCCATGAAACTCACCATGTTTTTAGGTCCGTTGGCTTGGGCAGGCAAATCTCTCATCGGATCGTCGATAAAAAGCCTGATGGAAAAAGAGCTAGGTCCGCTAGCTCTGCTACCGACGAAAGAAAACTGGTCGCAACGCGCGATGAGCGATCTCACCCCGAAAGATATCTTTCGCTCTTTTGCCGAATTCCAGGAGAGTTACCCCTACGACAGCGTCCCGATCCCGGTTCCGATTCTTCATATCGTTGGCGACCAAGATACCCTCGCTCCTGCGAATGACATTATCGAAAGCGCACAAACTCAGTCGGCAGACGCTGGCTTTTGGGCGATCCGCGTGAAAGAGATGGGTCACTTCGGACTCGTAGCTCCGTGGGTCATCGACGGCTACTTACCGTCTGTTCTGAATTTTATTAAATCGCCAAAGCGTTTGGGCCCGAAGAATAGAGTCATTCTTAGCTATTCTCCGCATGAAATCTCAGGACCCGCCGGCACTTGTGAAGGACTATTTTAAAACGCCGTGCAGATCTCGTTGATTCGAACCACCGGTACGCGGTCGTCTCCGATTCCCGCATCGGGCGCGGCGTTTCTGTTCGCGTCAGCGAAGGTGCAATTCCAAAATTTTCCGCACCCGATCCATCTCACTGATCTCGTGAAAAAAACCTGGTAGCAAAAACCGACGCCTAAGTTCAGTCGGCTAACTTCGTTATAATGACTGAAGGAGTCGCTGGCGTCTCGCGACTTGAGCTAACACAAACCGTACTAACGGCTTTGGCAAAAGACCGACAAGTGCCAGCCCGATCTTCGGGAGCCAACCCGGAATCACCACCGCCCGCCCGCGCTCAAAGCCCACGAGAGCTTCGCGCACGCAACGCTCTGCTGAAATACGA
>JAYTHQ010000045.1:0-1949 GCA_043732445.1 Bdellovibrionales bacterium
GCGGCTCGCATAAAGGAAATGGGCCAAGAGATCACGAAGCTTTGCGCCAAAGAAGAGATGATCGCGGTTTGCGTTTTAAAAGGTTCGTTCATTTTTTATTCGGACTTGATTCGCTGCCTCGATGCCGATGTTCGCACTGACTTCATCGGCACTGCGAGCTACGGCCACTCCACGAAATCATCTGGAGAAGTCAAATTGACGCTCGATCTGACTCACGCGATTCAAGGCAAAAACGTTTTGCTCATCGAAGACATCGTCGACACCGGGCTCACGCTCGAGTTTTTAACGAAGACATTAAAAGCGCGCAACCCAAAGCGTATTTACACGTGCGCACTTCTTTTCAAGCCCGCAGCCCTGAAGACTGATTTTAAACCCGACTTTGTGGGCTTCGAAGTCGGCAATGAATTCGTCGTCGGTTACGGTCTCGATTACCAAGGTTACTACCGCAACCTCCCTTACATCGCTCAGGTCACGAGCTTGAACTAGACTGACGACTTTCACTTGCAGCTAGTTTCTCTTTTCCTTCGGGCGCCCGCAGTGATGGCTTTGTTTCCAATGAATTCTCGAGCGTAGACTTTGGACCGAGCTCAAGAATCTCGCAGCACCGGTCATGCACGCGAAGCATTTCAAATAGCGAACTGCTACCAAGTTTTAGATAAAGCCTGCGGCGGTTGGTTTCATAGAGGTGCTAAATGACGGAGGCCGTGACTTTATTCTCACGATCAACAGCCATTAATCGTGAGAAGTTGGAGTGAGGCAAGATGACGAGGATTCTAAGAACCGCCGCTCTCTTTTTGATGAATGTACTCTTCGCGAATCCAGTTGCGAATCTTCTTGAGGATTTCATCAGGCGCACCGAAGAAAATAAAGTGGCAAATATAGTCGACGGTCTTTTCAACTTTTCTTTCTTCGCAGTGAGTACACCGCGCAATGACGCCGTCGGCACTTGAGCCAAATAAGGGACTAAAGAATCGCATCGTGGCTCCACGCCTGAACGGCGTCGGATGGCTGATCGAAAGACCATACTCCGAGACCTCTTCCATCACCGTATCTTTCGCTAACTTCGCCGGCAGCTCACACTTCACGAAAGCGGCGATGTCAGACTCACTTCGCGGAATGAGATCAATGATCTCGCGCGCTTTGTACGAAAGCATTTTTCGATCGAGCGGCTTAAAGAGAAAGTCGCTGACAAGTTTCGAACGATATTTTTCCGGCTCCACTTTCGACTTCTCATCAGCCAGAAGAATAATTTTTGGCATCTGCGCGCCGGGCGGAATCACGCCGGCTTTCATGAAAGCTTCATGAAAGCCAGAGTACCAAGCTTGAAGATCGCCGCGAATCAGATTGACGTCGATATAAATTGCATCATAGTTCAATTCTTCGGCAGTCACTTTGTTTTCAGCGTTCGCAAACTGCGACGAATGTTTTTGATACATCTCTTGCGTGATTTCTTTAAATCCAAGAAGCACTTGCGCATCGAACTCGCCGTCGGCCGCACGAGCCAGCGTGGCCTGAGCTTCAATATAAAAAATATTTTCGACTTGATCTTTCAGCTTTAAAAAACTGCGGCCTTTACCACCGCTGACGGCGTAATCGAGCATTTCGCGCAATTCTCCGCCATCAAGTTTGTCGAGACCCGAAAGTAAATCACCTGGTCGCTCAGCCCACTCGAGTCGCGTTCGACCCAACACAAGATCACCACTGGCCAGAGGCGTTTCGAATTTTAAAAGCTCCTGCTCTTTGGCCGTCACGGTAAAAGTGAGATCGCCATCGGTTGTCCACGCTCGCGGCGGTGGAGCTTCGACGGTCGAATCAATCGATTCGCCTTCGGCGCTAGCGACGGCGGCTGCCAGATCAATCGAACCCGCTGCTTCGAGAGCGGCAACGACCGACGGCGCAACGACTGGCATTTCAGCGCCAGGAGCAGCTGACACGGAACTAGGCACCGG
>JAYTHQ010000046.1:0-6741 GCA_043732445.1 Bdellovibrionales bacterium
GAATGGCTGACTTCGTTTATTAACCAATATTACGCCGACGAATTTATCCCGGATGAACTTCTCTTACCGGTTGATCTTGGCAACGATCTGATGCGCCTACTAGAAGCTGTTCTGCGCGAGCGCGGCGGCAGCGAAAAAGTGCGCGTGCGTTTTCCGACCGACAACGCGGGTCACAAGGTTCTTGATATGGCGAATGCAAACGCGCAAAGCCATTTTGCCGACTACGTCAATAAATCAGCAGCCAAGAAGAAGGGCCTCGAAGAAATTCAAGAACGCCTGAAGCTACCGGCGCTTCCGTTTCGAATTGAGTGCTTCGATATCTCCAACTTTCAAGGGGCAGAGACGGTCGCCTCGCAAGTCGTGTTTGAAGATGGCGCGCCAAATAAAGATCAGTATCGTCGCTATAAAATTCGCACCGTTCAGAACGAGAACAACGATTTCGAATCGATGCGGGAGGTTCTCACGCGTCGTTTGAAACATACCGAATATGATGATCCACAACTGATCGTGATTGACGGTGGTAAGGGTCAGCTCGGAATTGCGATGGAAGTCTTGAAGCAAGCGGGGCGAACAGATATTCCGGTCGTGGGCCTGGCGAAAGCGCGTTCAAAAGGCAGTTTCTCCGATCAAGAAGTCTCGGCCACTGAAGAGCGGTTTTACCTTCCAGGTCGTTCCAACCCAGTCACGTTTAGACCTGGCTCCGAGGCGTTTCAAATTCTTGTCGGCATTCGTGACGAGGCGCACAGGTTCGCGATCACCTATCATCGCAAACTCCGAGAGGCGACGTCGCTTGAGAGCGAGCTTGATTTCATCGTGGGACTTGGCGAGAAGCGCAAGCGCGCATTGCTAATTAAGTTCACCGGTCTCGATGAAATTAAAGCTGCCAGCATCGAAGACCTATCGAAGGTGCCCGGCATGAACCGCGTCTTAGCTGAACGAGTCTTACTTCAACTCAACGAGGAATCACAACTTTCGGGCGAAGATTCAATTGAAGAGAAAGTCGTCGGCAGCGACGAGGCCCAAAAATTTCCCGACGATGACACGAACTAGCGGCGGAGCCGAAGCGAGCGCTATTGTAGGACGTGTTCGCGACTTTTCATCTGGATTTGGCAGCTTGGACAGTGCGCATCCTCTTTAATCGTCAAAGTGAGATAGTCGACCTTGTGCTGGAACGAAAGCGTCGTCCCGCAGAGGCAGCAATTGTTTTCATCATCCAACACCACCTCGTGTTCGGAATTTGTGCTCATGTAGGCTGGCGTTGGTTTTTGGTCGTTCATTGGTGCTCCCTCAAATTTAGCTAGTCGTCCGCTTCGTTCCATCCATGGATTGAAGCGCTGCTAGACAGTGTCTCTTTCGGAGACGCCGCGAGACTCTTGAGGGCGTTCGACTGTTTTCTGGTGATTTCAGGCCGGAAGCTCGAGGAAAAACTTGCCACTAGACCTAGGTAAGAAAGCGTCAATGCGCTTGCTGACACTCGCGCCTACTCCTTAAGATAGACGCTCACAGGGGAACGAATGAGCGAACTGCTAAACAAGCGAAAGTTTTTGGTTGCCAGCGGCGATGAGAAACTGAGAAAAGATTTGGCGTATTGGATTGGCGATCACGTCGATCGGACGCAGATTGTTTTTGCCGAAGACGGCAAGCAAGCCCTGCAAAAAGTCGTCAATGATCCGCCACACGTTCTGATCGTTGAAGAACATCTCGCGAAGATGACAGGCCAAGAAATGATCTCTTCGTTGTTCTATAAGGGACCAAAGAGTTTCTCAGTTATTTTGATTTCGGATATTCCTGAAGAAAACGAATTTGCCGATCATGTGGTCACCGGGCAGCTGCAATTCTTGGCGCCCAAAGATGTCGAAAAGAAAATCGGCCTGTGTTTGGCGCGTGCGCTGAATTATCTTTCTAAGGGCGATCGACTTGAATTCACGATTCGCTTTTTGGCCGAAGGCGAGTACCTAATGCGCCAAGGGGAAACTGCTGAGTCGGTTTATATTTTAAAGCGTGGCTCTATGAAGGCTTTCGCACACGGATCGGTCGAAGAAAAAAAGCAGATCGCCTCGCACGGAACTCTTCTAGGCGAAATTTCGCCAAAAGAATTTGTTGGTGAAATGGCTTATATCAACGGCGATGTTCGATCTGCCGACGTGATTGCCGATTCCGACTGCGAGTTAATTGAAATTCCCATTCATCACCTCGATCGGTTGCTGTTTCAGAAGCCAGCCTGGGCGATGGCGTTGATGAAGACGCTGTCAAAGCGCATGAAAACCGCCAACGCTCAGCGAGCTAGCGAGAGCGAGTGAACGATCCAGGTTGGCTGTTGAGCTGCCGGTAAATCCGCGCTGAGCGGCAACTGCGCAATCCCGGTCGCCAAGAGAGCGCTCGCAATCCCGGCCCGGTTGGCGCCTGCAATGTCGGTATGAAGTTGATCGCCAAGCATGATCGTTCGTGATTTGGGCGCGTTCGACTTTTTCAGAGCGAGATGAAAGAGAAGCGCCGAAGGCTTTCCGAGTACTTCAAAATTTAAATCAATGCTCGGATGAAGATCTCTCAGGCCGATTTTTAAAAATTGCGCAAGACTGCCGCTAGTAAAGCCGAATGAGTCGCTCGAGCGCGGGTAGAGCAAGTCGGGATTTGCTAAAAGGAATGTCGGGCGTTTTAAGTTTTTTAGGAGTCGGTGAGTTGCCGTTAAGAGGGCATTCATCGTCGGTAAAAAATCAAAACCCGAGTCGTCGCCGATAACCAGGACATCATAATCAACGTCGTCGGTGATTTCGACGACGATGCCGCCAGCTCTGCGAACGCACTCTTTGGTTTCGGCTGTTCCAAGGACGACCGTTATTGCGCCGATCAGATTGCGCTCGCGGTAAGTTTCCATGATCGCAACGCCTGCCGAAAGAACACGGTCAAGCGCGACCGAGAGGCCCCGTTCTTTATAAACGCGGACGCACGTTTCAGGAGTTCTCGAGGCGTCGTTTGTCAGGATAAAAAACTCTTTCGACTTTTGAGTGATGGCCGCTAAAAACTCAGCGGCGCCTGGCAGCGGCCCCGCGCTTGTCATCAGCACGCCGTACGCATCGATCAAGAATAAATCGTACGTTTCTAATAGCAGTTCGGGTGTCGTCGTTTTGGCCTTCATCAGCCAACCTTTCTGCGCTGCGTATCAGCTTCCCGTCAACTGTTCTTGTCGGGTAGGTTGAGCGCCGATGCAAAAACTGTCGGTCGAGCACATTCAGTATCTTCGCGAAGTCCTGGGGGTTGATGCCGTCGTGCTCCCGATTCTGGCGACGGTGGCCGATGCTCCGTCTGAGTGGCGCACGTCGGGCGATGAGAACGCGGCAAAAGTGATGGTTTTGGTCTCGAGTGAGACTGCGAGTTTTCCGCTCGACGGTGAATCAGGCGATCTCACACAAAAGATGATTCAGGCAATGAAGCTAACAGGCCCAGAGGTTTTCATTCTTGAGTGGACACACGCCCACACCCCTGCTCCGGTCGAAATCCTACAGACGCTTTTAAGAACTGCAAAGCCGGTTCTGATTTTTGGTCCGGGCACCGCGCGATCTTTGATTGGTCATTTTCCAGCGATCGGCGAGTGGTCCTCTTGGGAAGGCGTGCGATTTGTCGCAACCGAATCGCCACTCGATCTTTTGCAGCGGCCAGAACTCAAGCGCGTCGCTTGGGCCCACATGCAAGTTTTCATGAAGGGTCTTTCGTTCGGTTGACGCCTCTACTTTGACCTCATAACGCAGGACCTACTTGGGCTAAATGCGAGATGAAGCGCAACTCTAGCGTCGCCGACAAATTCAAGTTGGCGGCCTGACCTCTCTCCTGCTTCAATTTTTCCATGCGTTTGCTTTTCGCTCTTCTTGCGCCGCTGGCGGCGCTTTGCCAACACTCCGCCAATGCCTTGCCGTCGCCGACAGCGTCGGCGAGCCCGGCAAGGCTCGATGTTGCGAGAAGCCCCGCTGATTTATTTCGGATTCGTGTTTTACAACTTCTGGCGCCTGTCGTTTCAGTTTCTGGCATGAACATCACGGCCGAAAGAAAATCGGCGTCTGGTTTTCATGCCTTCATTTTGAAAAAGTCGACGAAGGCGGGAGAGACGGTCTGGACGCTGACTGATCGTGACTCGGGCGTCGTTCTGAGTCAGATCACTGGCGCTCGCCTCGCGATTGAGGGCGAACAAATTCGCATCAATCTGAAAGCAGTTCCTGATTCATTGGTGATAGAATCACGAACCTCACGCGTGAGCGACGTCATCGCTACGCTTGATCTGGAAACATACTTAAAGGGTGTTCTTCCATCAGAGATGCCCGCAAGTTGGCCGATGGAAGCATTAAAAGCGCAAGCCGTGGCTGCGAGAACTTTCGCGATTTTTCGCAAAGCCCAGCGCGCCGAAGGTAGCGCCTTTGATCTCGATTCGGACGTTTCCGATCAAATGTTTTCAAATCCTTTGAGCGATGACGAGACGAGTGTACCTGTCGCCAACGTTGACCGGGCACTTCGTGAAACGAAGGGAGAACTGCTTGAAGATACCAAGCACGGCGTGTTCGCGGCGTATTTTCACGCTGACTGCGGAGGCCATACAGAAGAAGCGAGCGAAGTCTGGGGCTCGGGAGAAAAGTTAGGCACGGCCGTTGACGGCGGTTGCCCGATGAATCCGCGTGCGACATGGACCTTAAAAATGTCGAACGATCAACTGAGCGCTCGGCTGGCGAAGGCGACGAAGCGATCCATGGGTTCAGTCGAGCTTCTCACGGCAGACGCGCGCACCTCGTCTGGGCGGATAGCGAGTCTCAGAGTCGCGTGGAGCGATCGGTCGACGTCAGCTTTGAGCGGCAACGAATTTCGCGCAGCCGTTGGCTTCGATCGAATGCGTAGTACGCAGTTCAAGATCACGCGCGAGGGAAGTGATTACGTGTTCAAAGGTCAGGGTTATGGGCACGGTGTGGGATTGTGCCAATGGGGCGCGCGCCAAATGGCGAAGGCCGGGCACTCTTACAAGGACATCTTAAAGCACTACTATCCTAAAGCTCTTTTAGCGAATGCTCACAAAATCCAACGCGAGCTTGTCGCGAGTCGGTCAAATCGTCAGGAAAACTTTAACGACGAAAAAAGTGATCGCGCTAAAAACCAGCAGGTTGCTCAACTTCATAAGTAAGTCTCCTTTTAAGGTCCTGTTTCAAAACGATTCGGCTGAAGTGATTGGTCACTGAAGTGCTATCTCTCGTTTGTTCGTGCATTTTCACACTGACCGTCAGATCGTCGAAGTGAATTTTGCCTAGGCGCCGGCCGTACGTCTAGTGTGGGTGGGGTGTTAGCCCGCTGGGCGGCTCGTCCTCAATTCTGATCATGAGACACGGACTCTCCGCCTCTCGACGAGACAGTCTTGTTGGAAATGGCCGTGTCCTACGTGCTGTTGTGAGCTCGCGCTCACACTTGCTTCAGTTCGAAACAAACGCACGAACACAGTCGAAACTTTTGACAGCCGTCTGACACAAGACGCCTGCAACGGCACCGCAGCTTCTGTCGGCACCGCCTCACTCTGAGACACTGTTTGAAATCATCAATGTCATTCAAGAGATAGGGTCGCCGCGCAAAGAAAAGCGAACGTGGCACGAGCCTCGCACTAGAGAGAGACAAGAAGAGAAAAGGTGGTTGATATGAAAACGCAAGGACTCATGATCGCAGCGCTCATCGCATTAGCGGGATGTGCTTCGGAAAAACACGATCCTTCCGCATCGGCAGGAGCAACGACGTGCGTAGGCACGACTTGCACCACAACTATCAGTGGAACAACACCGGTTGGAACGGGCACGGATCCGGCAGCAACCGGATACGCGACAGGATCAACTGCTTCGCTGCAATTAAGTGGTTCGGCGCTTGGCCGTATGTTCTATAACTCGAAGCCAACAACGTCGGCGACCAACGCTCGCATTAACATTGATCTCTCGAGCGCCACTGATTCGGTCATCGTTAGCTATATTGAAAACGGCATCTTACATGAGGCTGCTTTCGGAACTCAACGGACGACTCGCGGTGGTGGAACGATCCACAGCGAAGCGAACAACGGTTGGATCGTTCAAAATAGTCAAAACGTCTGGAAAGGTTTCTTTCAAGATGATTTCGGCGCGATCGTGATCGTGCTCGATAAATCTATCAACCAAGGTGATGGAACAGCGACGATGATTTTGGGCGGTTCGATCTACTTCCAGAACTTTCAACAGTCGAACTTGCAGAACCCGCTTCAGGGCGACTTGAAGATGTGCTGGGAAATCACTTCGGGTCCTTACGACTGTCGCACTTTCTTGATTAACAATCCGGCGAGCGTGAACCAGTACGACCGGTTGAAGGTTGACGTGATGTCGAGCTTGTACCCGAACAATCGTGGACCAGATAAAGTTTCGGATTACGAAAAGCTTGCAGACTTCGCCGGTATCGATCGCAGAGCTTCTCATCTCTAAGATTTGAAAAATTAAAAAGAATAAAAGAAAAAAAGGGAGAAGGTTATGAAAACGGTAATGAAAGTAGTGAAAGGTTCGAAGGCGCGGTCACTGTTTACACTCGCACTGGTCTCGATCTTGATGACCGCTTGCGGAAAGAACTCTGACAGTGGAAATAACAACAACGGCATTGTCGGACCTTACGGATACGCTGCCTGCGCATCGTGTGGACCGATGACTCAGCCATTCGTAACAACGTACGGCGACGATCGTTACCCTGAAGCATTGGCGCTCCAGCTTT
>JAYTHQ010000047.1:0-1945 GCA_043732445.1 Bdellovibrionales bacterium
ATGCTCTTCGGGTCAGCACTTATCTTGTGGTTTCTCGGCCGCTTTTTCCTTCAACAGATTTCAGATATCGTGACAGAGACACTCACTTCGTTTCTCGTCACTGCGGCTCGCCAAGGTGATTACAAACCGGCTTTAATCTTCATGCTCACGAAGGCGATTTTCGTTCTAGGTCCGTTGTTTTTAATGCTCGTCGTGACTTCGATCGCCTCGACCGTTCTGCAGGTCGGACTTTTAAATAACGAAGAGATTTTCAATTGGTCACTCGACAAACTGAACCCGATCGAAGGCCTGAAGCGACTTTTCTCATTGAAGGCTCTGGTCGAGGGATTCAAATCGATTTTGAAATTGCTGGTCGTTGGCGCAGTCGTTTACTCACTCGTCAAAGATCAGGTCGTTAAGATTCCGCTTCTCTCGTCGATGACCATCACGCAGCTGATGGCGTTCGCGGGGGATTTGCTTCTTCGTTTGATGGGCGGAGTTGGTTTGTTTCTGGCGGTAGTGGCCGCAGCTGATTACTTCTTCCAGCGCTGGACGCTTGAGAAGCAGATGAAAATGACCAAGCAGGAAGTCAAAGAAGAGCATAAATCGCGCGAAGGTGATCCGATGATTAAGGCGCGGATTCGCCGAATCCAGCGCGAGATGGCCAATAAGCGCATGATGTCAGATGTGCCGCGCGCAGACGTCATCATCACAAACCCGACGCACATTGCGTGCGCTATTCAATACGATCCGAAAACGATGGCCTCGCCTGTTTTAATCGCTAAAGGTGCTGACATGGTCGCCGAGCGAATTAAAGAGATCGCCCGTGAAAATAATATCCCGATCATGGAAAACAAGCCGCTGGCGCGCACGATTTTCAAATCGATGAAAATCGGGCACTCGATCCCTCGTGAGCTCTTCACGGCCGTGGCTCAAGTTCTGTCTTACGTCTACAAGCTCAAACGAAGGACCAAACTGTAAATGGAACAAGTTTTCCAATTTCTCAAAAAATTTGAGAAGTATTCGAAAAACGTAGATCTCATCATGGCGTTCGCATTGATCGCCATCTTGGGAGTGATGCTCGTTCCGCTGCCGGCCTTCATGCTCGATATCGCGTTGACACTTTCGTTAACGACTTCGATTTTGATTTTGTTGGTCGCGCTTTACACGAACAAGGCTCTCGACTTTAGCGTTTTCCCGTCGTTACTTTTGATCACGACTCTCTTTCGACTCTCGTTAAACGTCGCAACGACTCGTCTGGTGCTTTCACAAGGTCACACCGGCGAGGGCGCTGCCGGTTCGATCATTCATGCCTTCGGAAGTTTCGTTGTCGGCGATAACTACGTTATCGGATTTGTCGTCTTCGTCATCTTGGTCATCATCAACTTCGTGGTCATCACGAAAGGTTCGGGCAGGGTCGCGGAAGTCGCGGCGCGTTTCACCTTGGACGCAATGCCAGGTAAGCAAATGTCGATCGACGCTGATCTCAATGCGGGTCTGATCAACGAAGAACAAGCACGTAAGCGCCGTAAAGAGATTGAACTTGAAGCCGACTTTTATGGATCTATGGACGGTGCCTCGAAGTTCGTTCGAGGTGACGCGATTGCCGGCATCATCATCACGATTGTCAACATCGTTGGCGGTTTAGCAATCGGTGTTCTTCAGCACGGTCTCGACATCGCAACGGCTGCACAGTTTTATACGAAACTCACGATCGGTGACGGTCTCGTCTCGCAAATTCCGGCTCTGATTATTTCGACCGCGGCCGGTATCATCGTTACGCGCTCAGGTTCTGAGAAGGACATGGGAACAGAAGTTGCCGGGCAACTCTTTTTAAAGCCGCGTGCCCTCTACATCAGTGCCGGTATCATGGGAATTTTAGGCGTCGTTGGTCTGCCGACGGTTCCGTTCTTCATCGTCGGCGGGTCCCTGGCCGGAATCGGTTGGCTCGTCGGTCGTTTCAAAG
>JAYTHQ010000048.1:0-6737 GCA_043732445.1 Bdellovibrionales bacterium
TCCGTCATTTGTTTTCAACGTATCGCCAGCAGCGTAGTTTCCGCTAAATGTTGTTACCGGGTCCGAAGCAGTGAGCGTCGCGATTTTGCAATAACGGTAACCTAAATCGGCGGTGAGCGTCGCGCGATCTGCAAATACAAACTCGTAGCCGAGCGAGGATTGAATAAAAAAACTCTGCCCTTTTCCCGTCTCGGTGTGATCGCTCAAGGTCGGATATTGGGTGTTACCGGCGGCCGTAAATTTATAAGCATTCGATGTCGTGACGACGGCAACGCCGCCACCAGCCGATAAGAACAAACGGGACTCGGGCCACTTCTTTAGAAACAAATCAATGTTTGCCTGCGGCAGAAAAGCCGTCACTTTGGAATCGAGCGCGTAGACGTTTGTTCCGCCCGACGATCCATTCACGCCAGTGAGGCTTTTTGGCAATAATACTTCGGCCGAAACTCGAAAGATAAATCGTTCGCTTGCAAACAACACTCCAAATTCACCACCGGCGTTCGACGACCTAGAAACGTCGAACGAAACCCCGGCGCCGCTGGAATCGGCAAAAGAGGCATCGCCTCGCTGCGGAAGTCCGTACTCGCCGCGAATATAAGTGCCGACGCCCGCGTCCTTCAACGAAAACTCGCGTGCCGCCGCCAACGAACTGCACGCACTGATCAAAAGAAAAGCCAGACTTTTCTTCATTGCGCTGATCCTTTTAGATCTAAATTCACGCGGCTCCGCGCCCCGGTCTCGGTCGACAATCGCAGTTCAACAGGCGCTCTTAAAGTCAGCGTCAAATTCGTCGAGAGATCGTGCGGATCCATCGTCATCTCGCTCGCGGCGACAAACTTTGATTTTGCTAGGACTTTCCGGAGCTGCGCAGGATCAACGCCCGTCCTGGTGACTTGCGAGAGATCGATCGTGATGCGACGGCCGTCGTGATCAAGCGCCACTTGAAAAAAACCCGGTTCACCCTTGAGCGGCTTTCCAAAACGATCTCCGTAATCCAAGCTTAAACGCTCCCCCGATGAGGTCGATTTAGATTCGACGCCGAGTAAACTAAACTCATCTTGGGCTTGCCCGCCGTTTGCGAACATATTTGAGCGCAGCGGGTTCGTGACCACACCGGGCTTCACATGAATCGGCGTCGGCATCGCAAGCGCAGCCGACGAAATCAAATAAATCCCAAACCAAAATATCGCTCTCATAGGTCTTTAGGTTACTTGGAAACTCGATCTTAAGAGAATCAGGACATCGCTCTCAAGACGTAAGTCGAGGAAAAGGTAGCAGCTTCAAGATCTTGAAGCTGCTACCTTTTCCTACTAGGCTTTTGTGGTATCTCGGGCGCCTATTCGCCCACTTAGGAGTTCCCAATGTCAAATCTAAGCAATCCGCTGCTCGAAAAGTCGACTTTGCGCCACGGCGCTTTTCCATTTCAACTTCTTAAAATCGAACATTACGAGCCGGCGCTCGAGAGTGCTTTGGCTGAAGCCCGCGCGAATCTGGACCAGATTCGAAATGATGAGTCGCCGGCAAATTTTAATAATACGATTCTGGCTCTCGAGACGTCCGGCGAAGCCGTCGGCCGCGTGACGACCGTTTTTTATAATCTCATGCATGCCGATACGAATGCCGAGCTTCAAGCACTAGCGCAAAAAATCGGGCCCAAGCTTGCCACCTTTTCGAGCGACGTTTTGCTAGATCCGAAAATTTTTGCGCGCGTGAAAGCGGTTTGGGACCAGCGCGAATCTCTCGGTCTCAAAGACGAACAGTTTCGCTTAACCGAAAAAACATTTAAGGATTTCGCGCGCAATGGCGCCCTACTCGACGAATCAAAAAAAGAGGCGTTGCGAAAACTCGATCAGGATCTCTCAACGGTCGCGCCCCAATTCTCCGATCATGTTTTGAAAGCCACAAACGCTTTCGAGATGTGGATCACCGATGCCGCTGATCTGATCGGTCTTCCGAAATCGGCCGTTGAAGCGGCCAGTGAAGCCGCGAAAGAAAAAGCGCGGCCGGGCGAGTGGCTCTTTACTTTGCAAATCCCCAGTTACATGCCGTTTATGACTTACTCCGAGCGCCGCCCGCTTCGTGAAAAAATGTACCGCGCTTACGGCAGCCGCGCCTTTCGAGATGAATTTAGCAACGAAGCCCTGACAATAAAAATCGCGCTCCTTCGTCATCAACGGGCCGAACTCCTGGGCCAAAAATCTCATGCCGAATTTGTTTTGCAAGAACGCATGGCCGAATCGCCAGAGAAGGCAAAAGCGTTTCTCGAGCGGATTTTGGAAAAAGCGCGGCCTGCAGCCGAGCGCGATTTAAAACAACTCAAGGATTTTAAACTCGCGGAGTCCGGCGAAGCGGACTTTCAAGTTTGGGACACGGCCTTTTGGTCAGAGAAACTAAAGCGCAAACTCCACGACATCGACGAAGAGGTTTTACGGACGTACTTCAAACTTGAAAATGTTATCGAAGGTGCCTTTGAACATGCTCGTCGTCTTTATGATCTTCAGTTCACCGAGGTCAAAGATATCCCGGTCTATCACCGGGATGTTCGCGTCTTCGAAGTAGCTGAGGCCAAAAATGGTAAGTTTATTGGTCTTTTCTATACTGATTTTTTTCCGCGCGCTTCCAAGCAAGGTGGGGCTTGGGCCAGTTCATTCCGGGATCAGGGCTTACAAGGCGGCAAGATCGAGCGACCACACTCGACCATCGTTTGTAACTTTCCGAAGTCCACCCCAAGTACGCCTTCGCTTTTAACACTAAACGATGTTCGCACTCTCTTTCATGAGTTTGGCCACGCCCTTCACACGCTTCTCTCTGACGTGACGTACTCGTCGCTCGCTGGTACGAGCGTTTACTGGGACTTCGTCGAACTTCCTTCGCAGATCATGGAAAACTGGGCCATTGAAGAAGAGGGACTCGATCTCTTCGCGCGCCACTATCAAACGGGCGAGAAAATCCCCCGCGAACTCATCGCTAAAATTCGCGCTAGCTCGCGCTTTCAGGCTGGCTGGATGACCATGCGCCAGCTCACGTTCGCGTTTCTGGATCTCGCATGGCACTCGGATGATCCCTCGCGGATCGTCGATGTCCAGGAGTTTGAGCGGCGCATCACTGCGCGCACGACATTGCTAGCGCCCCCTGAAACGACAAATAATTCGGTGAGCTTCGCGCACATTTTTGCGGGCGGATATTCGGCAGGTTATTACAGTTACAAGTGGGCCGAGGTGCTCGACGCCGATGCCTTTGAGCTTTTTAAAGAAAAAGGTCTCTTCAACCAAGAGATCGCCTTTAAATTTCGCGACAATATCTTGTCTCGGGGCGGAACCAAGCATCCAATGGAGCTTTACAAAGCGTTTCGTGGGCGCGAGCCAGATCCGGACGCCCTCCTTCGACGAGATGGATTGATTTGATGGCGAAAGATTCGACGGCTAAAGAGCAGAAAAGTAGTTCGAAAAAAGCAGCGCCGGCCGGGCCGAAAAAGCCAACCTTTGCCCCAAAGAACGTCTGTATCATGTATCGCCCCGACACTCCTGAGGCGGTCAAGCAAGGTAACGAGCTTGCGATCTGGCTGAAAGCTCAAGGGTTCAGCGTTTTTGCGGCGATCAACCAAGAACTCAAAAAGCCCGCACAAAAGCTTTCGCCCGCAAAGATCAACGAACTCGATTGGGTGATTGTGCTCGGGGGCGACGGAACTTATCTCGGGGCGGTTCGCATGCTCGAGGGTCGACAGATACCGATTCTCGGCGTCAATATGGGCTCACTGGGTTTTCTCACTGAAATTCGCATTGAGGATTTGTACAAGGCCATCATCTCGACCCTTCAAAATAAAATGGAATTCCGTGTTCGCTCGATGTTGAGCGTGCAGGTCAAACGGGGCGGCCGCTTAAAAGCTGAGTACGTGGCGCTGAACGATGCTGTTATCGAGCGTGGATCGAACACGCATTTAATTAATATCGAAGTTTTCAACGAAAAGTTTTTGGTCGCTCAAGTCAAAGCCGATGCGTTGGTCGTCGCCACGCCGACGGGTTCGACTGCCTATAATTTAGCGGCCGGCGGGCCTATACTTCATCCGGACGTCCACGCCATCGTCATGACTCCTGTTTGTCCGCATGCCTTAACATCTCGGCCACTGATCTTTCCCGATGACCAACAACTCTGCTTTAAGCTTGTCACGCAAGACAAGCGTGTCGTACTGACGGTAGACGGAGTGAATCGCGGCGAGATCACGCACGAAGACGAGATCGTCATTGTTCGCAGCAGTGTCGATCACTTTGTGATTCGCAAACCGTCGTCGAATTACTTCACTTTGCTCCGCGAGAAATTAGCGTTTGGGCAAAGGAATTAACGAGGGCTTATGCTTTTAGAACTGAAAGTTTCTAATTTCGCGATCATCGATAATGTGCACATTCATTTCCGTTCGGGCCTCAATATCCTGAGCGGAGAGACCGGTGCTGGTAAATCGATCTTGCTAAGAAGCTTGGGCCTTCTGATGGGCGACAAAGCGATGGCAGACTCGGTCCGTACCGGCGCCGAAACCGCCGTCATCGAAGGTTGTTTTGACCTCACTGATCGGCCCGATATTCGCGAGCGCTTGTCGTCGATGGGAATTGACCCGCACGACGATACCATGGTCGTTCGCCGCGTGGTTGCGGCCGGTACCGTCGGCAAAAGTCGAATTTATATCAATGGAGCTTTATCAACGCTTTCGGGACTCCGCGACGTCGTTTCTCCGTTAGTTGAAGTCGCGGGCGTCTCTGGGGCTGCCGTTCCGTTGATTGAAATGACCGGCCAACACGAAAATCGGAATCTTTTATCACGTTCCTATCATTTAGATTTGCTGGATCAATATGCAGGCGCCTGGAAATCCCGACTTGAATTCACGTCGTTGTTTGAGCGTCGCCAAGACTTAGTTTCCGAAATTGAAGCGATTCGCAGCGAGAGCCGCACGCGGGCCCAGCGCCTTGATTTTTTAATTTATCAGCGTGATGAAATCAAAAACCTAAATCTCCAGCCCGGCGAAGAAGACGAGCTCGAGAACGAAACTCGCCGACTAAAGTACTCCTCGCGCCTCAACGATTTCGCATCGCAGGTCGAAAACCTTCTGTCTAACGACGACGACTCGGTCACCTCGCGCCTTCACTTCCTACTTCAACGTGCAAACGAGCTCAAAGCGATGGACCCGGCACTGACCGCGCTCCTTGAACCATTGAGCCAGGCGCGAATGCTCATCAACGAAGTCAGTTACGAGATGCGCGATTACGTCAAAGAACTCGATGCCGATCCTTCTCGCCAAGACGAACTGGAATCACGCCTTTCTGCTTTGCGCCAGCTCCAGAAAAAATACGGCGCCTCGTCCGCCGAGATTCTTGGTGCCCTTTCGGCGATCGAACTTGAAATCGACCAGCTCGAAAACTCGGATTCTCGCCTGGCTCTCGCCGAGAGTGAGTTAGCGAAGCTCGAAAAAGATCTAATGAATCGCTCGAGCGATCTCCATGCTCGTCGCGTGCAGGCCGCAAAGCTTCTCGCTGATGGCGTGAACGATGAGCTGAAAGATTTAAATATGAAGGGTTTAGTTTTCGCGGTTCTCGCGGAAAAAATGCCTGAGATGAACTCAACTGGCCAGAGCCTCATAGAGTTCATGACTCAAACTTCAAAGACCGATATCGCACGCCCACTCGCAAAGGTCGCCTCGGGCGGCGAGATGAGCCGCATCCTGCTCTCGATCAAACAAGTCGTGGGCGCCGGTAACTTTCCACGCACGTATCTGTTTGATGAAGTCGATACCGGCGTCAGCGGACCGACCGCTGAAAAAGTTGGCCGCAAACTCAAGCGCATCGCGAAAGGCCAGCAAGTGATCTGCATCACGCACCTTCCGCAAGTCGCCTCTTTCGGTGACGTCCACTTCGTGATCCAAAAAGCGGTCTCGAAAAAAGGTGCGCAAACGGCAGTTCACGAATTGGCAAAGCCTGAGCGGGTTCAAGAGATCGCGCGTCTGATCTCGGGCGAAAAGATCACGAAAACGAGTGTCGCCCACGCCGAACAGCTCTTGGCCGACTCGCGCAACTGAGCCGCGGCGCAACAAAGATGTAATTTTCGAGATCAGCCTTGCCTGAGCTTTAAGAACTTGTAAGTTACGGCCCTCATGCCAAACGTTCAGGGTCTACAAATTACGCCGAGGCCAGCGCCTCAGCCGGCCGCTACCCGGACATCGGCCGAACGCCGGTTTCAACAAGGTTTGTTTGCCTACCATCGCGGCGAGACGTCGCTGGCACTGAAAGAATTCGGAAAAGTCGCTGAAGTCGCAAAAGCGGGCGGCAACCACGCCCGCTACGTTGAAGCGTGCACGTACGTCCTTCGAATTTTGGCCGAGCGCGAAGAGTTCTCGAAAATCGAACTCATCGAATCACAAGTCTTCAGCGTTCTCGCGACTCAAGATCTCTCGGTTCGCTTGAAATCGCGCGTGATGTACATTCTTGGCATTTGTTCGTGTTACCAAGACAGTCGCCACGATCAAGCAATGAACCGCTTTCGCGAAGCTATTGATTACGCGGTCGCCAGCGATGACAAAGAAGCCCTCGCATCGCCGCTCTACGGCGCCGCAACCGTTCTTTATGCGCGCGGGAGATACGACGAAGCGCTGAAAGAGCTGTCGCAGCTTGAGATTCTCCTTGGTTGTCTTTCGATGCCAGAGTTGTCGGCAACCAGCCTACTTTTACGCTCAATGATTCGCCGAAAACAGAGTC
>JAYTHQ010000049.1:0-6728 GCA_043732445.1 Bdellovibrionales bacterium
ATTAGGATAGCCGCTTTCTCAAAGCCTCTGAGTTGCTCAAAATCGAATTGCTCTAATTTATTTAATCTGACGACGGTCATGGGTTAGCTATCCTTCCGAACGAGCCACAGACTGAAGGCGCCAGCGGCTTTTTCTTCGTCTTTTTCCATCAGCGACATAATCCGTTCTTTGAGAAGTTCACTCTCGGCTTTATCCGGATCGAGCGACTCTTCGAGGATTGGCAGCGCACTCGACATTCCCGGAAGCGTATTGTCGACCGATTGTAGCTCTTCAAGTTCTTCGATCGTTCGCGGGAGCATGTCTTCAACAGAGTCCTGGAAGCTGTCGGTCACCCAGCGCATGAAAGGACGAATCACGATGAAGAAGAACAGACCAAGAGCGAGCGCCAACAACACCCATTTTAAGAGAGCGTTCATTAATTTCTTGCGCTCAAGCGTCGTCATGATTTTTTCAGCGTCGGAAAAGTCTTCTTTCATGAACGCGATGTTTTCCACTTTAACCGAATCGCCGCGCGCTTCGTTGAAGCCAATCGCACCTTTGATTAAAGTTTCGTACTGAGCAAGCTCTTCTTTTGAGCGAGGCGTGTACACGTCTTGCTCGTCACCTTTGTCGTCTTTTTTGTGGGTGACGACCCCGTCGACCACCACCGCTATCGAAAGACGCTGAAGATCGCCCGCGGCTTTTTTGATATTGCGAACGGTTTTAGGAACCGCGTAAACGATCGTCTTTAAATCTTTCTTCACGTTTTGATTGAAGCCAACCTGACCTGTATCCGCCGCCCCTGGCAAATTGGCCCGTGCGCCCGGAATACCTGTCGGATTTGTGCGCGAACCATCAAGCTGTTCGCCCTCCTCTGATGAAGACGCAACCGCTGTTTTGTCAGCGTCGACCGTCTCTTCTGTCGTCAACGTGTGCGTCGTGTCTAACGTCGCATTGACGCGAGCCATGACTTTGCCCTGACCGACAACGCGACCCAGGATATCTTCAACACGCGCCTCAAGTTCACGCTCGGTTTTCGACTGAAGATCTTGAAGTTCGCCGCTTCCCGCCGAATCCGGGTTCGATGTTTTTGAAAGAAGTTTGCCTCTCGAATCAACGACCGAGATTTTATCGGCGTCGAGGCCTTCGACGGCATTGGCAACTAAAAATGTGATGCCGCGGACTTGTTCGTCATTCAGTATTTTTCCAGGATGGAGCTCGACAACGACCGAAGCCGTCGGCGGCTTTCCCTCTTCGAGAAAGGTCTTTTTTGCCGGTAGCGCCAACATCACTTTTGAGCGTTTGACCGCGTCGAGAGTATTGATCGCGCGCATGAGCTCGCCTTGAATAGCTCGTTGGTAGTTGATGTGCTGAGCGTATGACGTTGCGCCAAAATCCTGTTTGTCGAAGATCTCAAGGCCCAGCTGGCCTTTAATCGATGATCCGCCCTCGGTCGCCATCGACATCATCGTCGATGACAAGAGTTCTTTCGGAACGAGAATGGTCTTTCCACCGTCTTGAATTTTGTACGGAATGTTTTTCGACTGAAGCTTCTCCATGATCGTTGCCACTTGATCGGGCGCAACGCCCGTCATCAGCGGGACATAATCTGTTCCTGAGACCATAAACAACATGAAGATCGCGCTCGCGACAACGATCATCGACGCAAAAAGCATCGAGAATCGCTTCGTCGGCGTGAGGTTCCTATAGAACTCGCGAAATTGAACTACGAGGTTCCTAAACAAACTACTCATCTGTTAGTTAACTCCGCCTTCGGCTCTGCACGTTTGCATCAAGTGCTCCCTCATTCAGACCTGCATTTTCATGACGTCTTCGTACGCCTGAATAATTTTATTTCGAACTTGAACCATCATGCGAAGAGCGATGTCGGCTTTTTCGGCCGCCATCATCACGTTGGGAACATCTGAAGTTTGGCCGGTCGCCAAAGCCTGCATCTGTTTGTCTGATTGTTTCTGGAGCGTATTTACTTGGCCAACGGCGTCTTTCAACGTGTCGGCAAAAGATTTATTTGCGGGATCGGTCTGGCCTGGAGCCAGTGGCTTGCCGATATTGAAACCGTCATTACGAACTTCGTTCGTTGTCTTGCCGGTGTCGAGCAAGCTCTCACCGAAGGGCCGACCGTTTCGAATTTGCAAACCATCCATGGAGTGCTCCTATTTGCGCCGGCGTTTTCGCTAGTCGCGGGGTTCGCAATCCTTTGCTCACCCACTCGATTTTTAGAACCGTTCTAGCTTCCTAAACCGATACTTCAATTGTACCGAAAATCTACTAACTCACCAGAGACTTTAGGTCGGGCAAAAGATTCCTGGCCCTAACCGTTAACGACCTAATTCAAGCGACGTCATCGCCATGTCTTTCGTCGCCTGCATGGCCGAAACGTTGGCCTCGTAAGCCCGCGAAGCCTGAATCATATTCGCCATCTCTTCCATCAGATTAATATTCGGATAAGCGACCATCCCGTTTTCGTCGGCATCCGGGTGATCGGGTTCATATTTCATGAGTGGCGCTTTTCTATCTAGTGCCACATCTGTCACCTGGACCCGTGCAATGTCTTTCTGCGGAGTTGACGTCAAGACTTCGCCAAACGAGCGCGCCTCGGGCATCGCCTCGAGAACCACATCCTTGCGGCGATACGGACCACCTTCGGGCGTACGAGTCGTTCCGATGTTCGCGATGTTCGATGAGATGGTATTCATGCGCATGCGCTGCGCTGCCATGCCACTCGAACTCACTCTCATCCCCGTTAAAATATCCATTAACGACCGCCGTCAGTTGCGGCGTACTTTAACGTCGCCATCTTTTTATTAATGAGCTGGACCGCTGCTTTGTACATCAAACTGTTCTCAGCGAGCGAGGCCATCTCTTTATCCATGTCTACGGTGTTACCGTCGTTATTCACGCTGATGTCTGGATTTTCGTAGATCTCGGCGCCAACGCGGCCAATGGCGCCCGAAGCCACGCCGCCTTGGTCTTCGACGTCGAGGGCGCGAGCGAGCGCGTTCTCGAAATCCATTTTCTTCGCCTGATAATTTGGCGTTTCAGCGTTCGCGACGTTCGACGAAATCACGTTGTTCCGTGTTTGACGAAGCGTCAGCGATGCGCCGAGTGCGCGTGTGGTTTTATCAAAAAGATCAGCCAATTGATTTTTCCTCGCGTTGTTGGGCTACTGCGCCTTCGGCTCCGCTGGCGGAGGGAGCCACACCGTATTCGTGGAGTTTATTTCTCAAAGTTCGAATACTAATTCCTAAGAGACGCGCAGCTTGCGTGCGGTTTTGCGCGGTGTGCTCAAGGGTTTTCATAATCAAACGACGTTCGGCTTCCGAGATCGTCATGCCCGGAGACAGATCCCACTCGGGCGCTTTGGGCTCGAAACCGGCAATCAAAATATCGTTCGCCATTAAAAGCGGTGTCGACGAAAGAATGACTGAGCGTTCGATCACGTTCTCAAGTTCGCGCACATTGCCTGGCCAATTCCACTGCTTCATTTTCAAGATCGCTTCTTCCGATAAAGCCTTCGGGACCTGGCCGTTCAGATGACTCGAGACCTCTGTAAAGAAGCGAGCGAGCAGCTCGATATCTTTTGGACGTTTGCGAAGAGGTGCGACATGAAGCGGAACAACGTTCAAACGATAATAAAGATCTTCGCGAAAACGACCCTCTCTCATTATTTCCCGCAAATCGCGATTCGACGTCGCAATGAGACGTACGTTCACGCGCACCGGCGTTTTTCCGCCCAAACGTTCAACTTCGCCATCTTGAATTACCCGCAGAAGTTTGGCCTGAAGTAGCACAGGGAGTTCGCTAATTTCATCGAGCAAAAACGTCGAATCGTTCGCGAGCTCGAACTTGCCAGGCTTCGATTGCACTGCTCCAGCGAGTGCGCCTTTTTCGTAACCGAAAAGTTCGCCCTCAAGAAGGTCTGCGGGAATCGCCGCGCAATTTACCGAAATCAGGCGGCGTGAGGCGCGCGGGCTTCGCTCGTGAATCAGCTTCGCAAGAACGTCTTTGCCTGTTCCACTTTCGCCGGTAATCAAAACGGTTGCGCGGCTGGCGGCAATATTCTCGGCCATCAACACGAGACGTTTCATCTCGGCATCAGCTGTCTTCAAAAGGTCATTTCCGCTCATGTTCACAATCATCGGAGCTCCGAGGCTGCAGGAATGCGGTTAAGGTATTTTTTGTAATCGTTTTGCCATTTCGCACCTTGCATCTGCTCGGTCGCGAGTTTTGCCCACATGCCGTCTTTTGCCGGCTTCAACTCTGCCCAACTCCGCTCGGCACCTTTTAAATCGCCGTCTTCATACTGAAGTTGGCCGAGCCGATAACGAATCGACGAAAGCGAACGCGTTTCGCCAAATTCGTTTAAAAGTTCTTGGTAAGCTTTCACGGCTTCGCTACGCTCGCCTCGCGTGATCAATAGCTCACCCCGAAGCTGCAGCGCTTGCGCCGCGATTTCATCAGCCACTTTTCCGGTCTCTTTGCGAAGCTTGAGAATTTGCGCCAAGTGTAGATCGGCGTCTTTGTAGTTTTTTGCCGAACCCTGAAGGCGAGCAATCCGAAGATGGAGCGGACTTGTCAGCTCAGCGTCGCCCTTCCAAGTATTGATCAAATCAGCCAAATATTTTTTTGCCGCAACCGACTGACCGCGGGCTTCTGCGACATCCGCCGACGTTTCTGCACGCTCGATCTGTTCCTTCTGCGTCAGCTCACCAGGGTTCGAAATGTTTTTTAAATAGCTCTCGGCTTGCGAAAACTCTTTTTCCTTTGCCGAAACGACCGCTAACCGAAGATTCAAGGCATCGGCTTTCGGCAAAGTTTCATAGACCGTGTGATTTTGCGAGGTGCCGCTGGCACGAATGTCCGCGAGGCGCTTGAGACAATCGCGGTAGGCTTTCGCCGCCTCGCCACTCACTCCCGCTTCTTCGTAAGCGCGCGCGACGCTGTAGCGAACGTCAACGCGGTCGCCATTTTTCAACCAGCCGCCCGACTCTTTTCCATAGCGGCGGAGACCTTCCATAAAGTCGCCATGCTCAACGCTTTGACCGATACTTTCGCTAATATTCTTTGATATGCGAGAAACAATGCGTTCTTTGTTCGGAGTCTGAGGATTCTTTTGAAAGTAAGTAATTAAATCCTTAGCCGCATGATCGTAGTCTTTTCGAATGTTGTAACCGTCGGCCATCAAGAGAGTCGTGAACTCCTCGATACCCGGAAGGACAGGTTTCTTCTGGGCCAGATTTTCTGCTTTAGGCTGTTCCGCCATCTCGACTTTTTTCGTTTCGCCTTTGACTGTTTTCGCAAGCTCAGCTGGAACTGCCGATGCCGGGGCGCGCGCCGACTCCGGGCGACCCACATACTTTTCAGAGATCTCGCCGATCTCCTTGATCGAACTGTTCAGTTCTTTGTCTTTCATATCCGGAAGACGCGAAACCAAAAGACGAATCCGCGCAATGCCGGCGCCAGGCGTTGCACTGTAACGGAAGAAACTTTCTCTAAACGCCCCTTCGGCCCGTTTCGGATCTGCGCCAAGAATTCCGATCAATTCGCCCATGCGGGTCATCGCGTAGCCGCCATGATCGTGATCAGGAAATTTCTGTAAGAAAAGCCGGTAGTCTTCGAGCGCATTGCGATATTGCGCCTTGGTAAATTCGGCTTCGGCGATATTATAATAGGCGTTCGGGAAACGACCAATTGCATCGGGATATTTTTGAATCGAAGCTCGGTAAAGCTTCAATGCGTCGTCATAATCTTTATGACGGAAGGCGACGTCGCCTTTTCTAAAAGACGCTTCTTCGCGAATTTTCGGGGTCTTCGCCGAAGTCTCTATTGTCTCGAGCATTTTCATCGAGTCGTCGAAGCGATTCAATTTCAAATAAGACTCGGCGACCGCAATATTGACCTGATCGACGTATTTCGACGTCGGATTCAAGCGAACAAAACGTTGAAACGCCTTCAACGCGCCGAAACTATCGCCGCGATCCATGTAGCTGTAGCCGATAAAGAGCAGCGTCCGGGCCGTGACCGGCGAGTCAGGATATTTTTCAGTGAGCGACTGGTAGCTCGTCATCGCTGCTTCGAAATCAGCTGTCGACCCCGCTTCACGCCACATTGTTTCGTGAAGATCTGCCACCATGTAACGAACAATTTCGTCGTACTGGCTTTGCGGATATTTTTTTAAAAATTCAGTGGACGTGGTCAGGAACAACGCGCGTTTTCCACCCGAATAAAGACTTAGCAAGACGCGAGCCTCTTTATTTTCTCGCGTATCGTTTGGAACGATTTCGTAAGTCGGAGGAGCCTCGATCAACGCCTTAAGCTGAGGATTACCGAGGTCGAGCATTGGAAACGGCAAGTAGAAGTTGCCGCGACTTTTAAAAACTGCGTCTTCGTTAACTTCATAATCCTTGACGGTAAAGCGACGGAACTCAGGATCGCCGCCATCGAAAATGCCGTGGCTAAAATCCTTTTGCGAACTGATCTCCTCGGCACGCGAAGGCTTTTCCTCTGCGGCCGCGTTCGACAACGGCAGGTCGCTTCCAGCGGGTGCGCGGTCGCCCTTTTTCAGCTTTTTTGGAAGGCCGGTAATCGATGCCGAGATATCTTGCACTGACCCGATTGCACGACTTTCAGCGCCAGAACCGCTGCCCTCGTTGTTTGCAGACTTTTTTGCGCGGTCTTTCGTCGCTGGACTTTTTTTCGTTTCGTTCGGAAAAAAATCAACGACCAAT
>JAYTHQ010000050.1:0-6723 GCA_043732445.1 Bdellovibrionales bacterium
GTCGCAACCACGTGGCGGTAAATAATGTCAGTCGCCTGAAGATCAGTTCCGAAGACAACGACAAGATCAGTAGGCGCAGAAACTACGCAGTGGGCAGCCGTGACGAGAATTTTGTCGGAAAGAATCGTTGCGGTGCAGAGCGCTCCGACCTTTCGGTCGAGAAGCATGACCGTCGACTTTGCGAAGTCTTCAGCTCCCGTTGCCATGGTTCCGCCGACGATGCCGCCGTTTAAAGCGTTTGCTTGAACCGACGAACCATTTGGTGCTGAACAAGCAGCGAAGCCAACAAGAGCAGCCGAGAGAGCGAAGAATCGAGCGATCTTAAGTCCTGACATATTTCCCCCTGAGTTCCTCAACCAAGCCCCCGCCTAGTCGTGGGAGTGGTTCTCGTATGGAACCGTCAGTCGCACAATTGATATATTGTTAGTTGCTCGATAAGAATTGCTTATGACAGTTTCTTACCGAACGACCGTTCGGTTCCGTTCTAGTCCCACGCAGTTCAATGATTTCGGATACTTAAAATAGTGGTTCCGTCTTGGCGCTAAGAGAAAGTTTGGGCAAACGGGCAAAACAGCACGCATCCCAGACGCCTCATTTGACAGCTTTTGGTGTTTTTGCGCGCTGAGTTATCGGAGCGTCGGCAATTTTTGTAAGTACAGGAAGAGTTCGCTTCCCAATCGAGACGCGTTCGAGTCCTTCACTCGTTGCCAATAAAGCGTTCGGAATCTCTTCGCGAATCGCGAGCGCAGTTCCCATTCACTCCCGCCAAACGGTGGTCCGTTTCGTTTCTCAGACGCAAAGAAAAATCCGCAGACGTGGCCGTGATCGGTGAGCGCGCGCAGCCATGATTTTTCTAAATCACTTCGTCTTGCGGGATCGATTGCGCAGTAGAGCGTGTGTTCGAAGACGATATCAAAAGACTGATCAAACTTTGTGGACAAATTGAGGGCGTCGGCCTGCAGAAAAGTGAGATCCGGTACGCCAGCATATTCGGCTTTAGCCCGCGCAATCGCTTCTTCGCTAAAGTCGATGGCCGTGACGATGTGACCTGCGCGCGCAAACCAGGCGGCGTCGTGGCCGTGCCCGCATCCTAAAACTAAAATGCGCGAACGCTGCAGTTTCAAAGTCGCGATCACGCGCGAAAGCGACGGATGCGGCCCCTTCAGATCCCACGGCGTGTCTCCGGTCCTATAACGCTCTGACCAGCGCGCGTTTTGGTCGGCGTCGTCCATCAAGGATAGCCACGGCTTCATCTTATACGTGCGTGCGCCGGATTCGATTGAGTCGTCATCATAGTCATCGAGTAAATTGAAGAATGACGCTTGCGCCGATCGAGAAAACACAAACGGAATTCCGCGTTCGGTCCGACCATGAAATCGATCCCACTCGTCGAGCGTTAGAGAGTCGAGCTTGAAATTTTCGCTGTGTCCGTAGGGCATTTGGGCCGTCCACGCGGCCCTTGGTTCATCGTGCGAAATCGTCAGAACAACGAAGGGAGCATCGAAGGCTTCGACGAGAACGTCGTGTTGATCCATGTGCGTCCACACGTGTGAAAAGTGCGGATCGTAATTGAGCGCTGCGAGCCAGGCGCGGCCAGTTTCAGCGTCGGCGACACGGAGATCGTCCATTTTGAAATAGCCGTCTTCATCGATTTGAATAAATCGTTGCGGCTCGCTCGGCGTAAACTGAGCGACGTTGATCGGAACGGGTGTCGGCATCGCTATTCGGCGTGTTCGTCGGCGGCCGGCGTCTCAGGCGTCTCGCCGGGAGTCGCGGGTGGCAGTGGATCTTTAGCAGAGATGCGTGAGCCGTTTTGGAAGGTCACTTCGGGTGAGCGAATTTCTCCGCCGAGTTCGTCCCAGCTTTCGAATCCGTTGGCCGAGGCGATTTTCAAATAACCTTCAAAAATTTGTGTCACTTGTTCGCCGCCGGCGGCCGCGCCAGAGGTTGAGCAACGAAAGTTCACGTTCATCTCTTCGCCGGCTTTGATTGTTTCGGTGTAGAGCTGCTGGCAGTAGATATCGGTTGTTTGCGGGTATTTGCGCGCGATAAAGGCACGAATATCTGATTCAACGCCGTCTTCGACGCGCTTGTGCTGCTCAAGCGAAAACGAAGGCTGCGCCGTCGCCAATGACCACGACCAAATCATCAAACCCACGATAACGATCAGGGAGATATATTTCATAATTTGACGACGGTCCTTTAAGCTTCCCAGCGCTGGGTGTTTCGACTAAATAACGGTAACCGTCATCATCTAGCTCGTCAAATATCGTGAAGTGAGGATGCTCTTGGCCGATCGATCAAAACTCGACGCGCGTGTTGCGCAGATCAACAGGCTCCTCGCGCAACTCCGGAAGTTTTCGCCGGAGGCCATGGCGAGTCTAAAAGACGATTTAAAAACGATCGCGCGGCATCCGCGTTCGATTGGCGCATTGATCGAAGCCCGCAGTCCGTGGCTCAACCGAAAATTCTTAGGCGCAGCGTCAAACATCATTGAGCCCTTTCTTGTGGGAATGGGCCTTTCGGTCGCAAGCCTCAACGAAGATTCCGTCGAAGTGACCATGCCAGGATTTGTCCGAAATCAAGGCGAAGCCGGCGCGATTCACAATGCGGCGTTGAGTGCGCTCGGTGAGTTTGCCGCCAGGCTTTTTTGGGAACATCATTTGGACTTAAGGCGTTCAGAGTTGATCGCACGCTCAATCGCTCTGCGCGTTCTCGCGCGTGCCGCAGGGCCGATGCGAGCGGTTTTTCGGTTTCAAGTTTCTGAGCGTGAGGCGGTCTTGCATCGTTTGCGTTCGGATGGGTCAGCTCACGCTGAGTCGACAGTTTCGATTTACGATAGCGGCGGACGATTGGTCGCGGAGGTCGAGATCGGCTGGGATTTTTCAAAACAACTTTCGCTCTCTGAAGGAGGGCCCGCATGAATTTGGAATCGTTAGCGCCATCGTCGGGTCCAGCGTTCGCAACTGAGATCTCTGCCTCGTCGGCAGATTTCGTGGCGAACAAAAAAGCGATGAAGGCCATCGTTAACGAGTGGCGCGCGCGTGTAGCGCGGGTGAAAGAAGGCGGCGGCACAGAGGCAGCGGCTAAACATAAAGCGCGCGGCAAGCTCACAGCGCGAGAGCGTATTGAGACCCTCATCGATCAAGGGTCTTCGTTTCTTGAAATCTCAACCTTGGCGGCCTGGGAGATGTACGACGGTGCAGCTCCGGGTGCGGGTGTTGTGGCCGGCGTGGGTGTTGTTTCGGGCCAAGAGTGCATGATCGTCGCTAACGATGCGACCGTCAAAGGCGGCACGTACTTTCCGTTAACGGTCAAAAAACATCTGCGCGCCCAAGAGATCGCCGCTGAAAACAGTCTGCCGTGTATTTACCTCGTTGATTCGGGCGGCGCATTTTTACCGATGCAAGCCGACGTCTTTCCAGACCGCGATCACTTCGGCCGTATTTTTTATAATCAAGCGCGCATGTCGGCGGCGGGCATCACGCAGATTTCTGTGGTGATGGGTTCGTGCACCGCCGGCGGAGCCTACGTTCCGGCCATGAGCGATGAGAACGTCATCGTACGCGGAACCGGTACCATCTTTTTGGGCGGTCCGCCCCTCGTCAAGGCTGCGACCGGCGAAGTCGTCACGGCGCAAGACCTCGGTGGCGGTGAAGTTCACACTGAATTGAGCGGTGTCGTCGATCACTTGGCCGAAGACGATCGTCATGCTCTCGAGATCACGCGCGACATCGTGGCCAATCTCAATAAACGCAAGCGTCAGCCTTTTAAAATGGCGGCAAGCGAAGAGCCGGCGTTGTCGGCCGAAGAGTTGTATGGCGTGATTCCCGCTGATCCGCGCAAGCCTTATGATGTTCGGGAAGTGATCGCTCGCATCGTTGATGGCTCGAAGTTTCATGAATTCAAAGAGCGCTACGGTAAAACATTGGTTTGTTGTTTTGCGCGAATTTACGGAATGCCGGTCGGAATCATCGCAAACAACGGCGTTTTGTTTAGCGAAAGTGCCTTGAAGGCCACGCACTTTATTGAGCTGTGTGAGCAGCGTGAAATCCCGCTCGTCTTCTTGCAAAATATCACCGGCTTCATGGTCGGCAAAAAATATGAAAATGAAGGCATCGCGAAACACGGTGCAAAAATGGTCATGGCCGTTTCAAACGCACGCGTTCCGAAGTTCACCGTGATCATAGGCGGTTCGTACGGTGCCGGCAATTACGGCATGTGCGGCCGCGCGTATCAGCCAAGATTTTTGTGGATGTGGCCGAACGCGCGCATTTCGGTGATGGGTGGCGAGCAAGCTTCAAATGTTTTGCTGACCATAAAAATGGATCAAATCGCCGAGAAGGGCCAAACGATGTCGGCCGCTGATCAAGCTGCGTTTAAGGCGCCCACGTTGGCAAAGTATGAAGCCGAATCATCGGCGTATTACTCGACCGCACGATTGTGGGACGATGGAATTATTGATCCGGCCGATACACGCAAGGTTTTAGCGTTGGGCTTGAGTGCTTCGTGCAACGCCGAGTGGGGAGAGCGCCGTCAAGGCGTCTTTAGAATGTAATGACGTTCAACACTTTAAAATTCGACAAAAAAGATCGCGTTGCCTACCTGACTTTAAATCGGCCCGAGATTCGCAATGCCTTTAACGTAGACATGATCGGCGAGTTAACCGGCGCGTTTAAAGCACTCAATTCAATGACCGATGTTTCGATCGTCGTCCTTCGCGGCGAGGGCAAAAGTTTTTGTTCGGGGGCCGATCTCTCGTACATGAAAGAAATGGCCGGCTATTCTTTGGCTGAAAACCAGCGAGATGCCGACGCGCTCGACGAAATGTTCTGGGCCCTTCGCTCTGTTGTGCAAGTCGTGGTCGCTAAACTGCATGGTCACGTGATGGGCGGCGCACTTGGGTTGACGGCGTTGTGCGATATCGCTGCCGCGGTCGATGGAACCCAGTTTTGCTTCAGCGAAAACCGTTTGGGTCTGGTTCCTGCCGTCATCTCGCCTTACGTTCTCGAAAAAATGAATGCCGGCGCGGCCCGCCGATTCATGTTGAGCGCCGAAATTTTCACGGCCTGGAATGCCGCCGATGCGGGCCTCATTGAATTCGTCGGTGACGACGCCTCGGTCGATGAGTTCGTTGCGCAAATGGTGAAAGGGCTCTCGGAAAATGGCCCCGAAGCTGTGCGCGTCGCGAAAAAACTTTTTCGTGATCTCGGAGAAAGACCTGAATGGGCTGAAAAGCGCGCGCTCACGACCCGCGTGATTTCCGAGCGACGAATCAGCGCTGAGGGCCAAGAGGGTTTAAAAAGCTTTTTGGAAAAGCGCGCGCCGAGCTGGAAGGCGAACGTATGAAACCCGCCGCGAAAGCTGCCGACGTCAAGTTAGCAATCGCCAATCGGGGCGAAGTTGCTGTTCGCATTATTCACGCGGCCCAAGAGCTCGGTATTCCGACGGTGCTGTTGCACTCAGAAGTCGATGTCGGCACGCGCGCGTGGCGTATGGCCGACGAAAAAGTGTGTATCGGTCCGGCGACGACGGCCGATAGTTACTTACGCATTGACCGAAATATTCAAGGTGCGAAGGCCGCGGGCGCCACGATGGTGCATCCGGGCTTTGGATTTCTTTCTGAGAACGCCGATTTTGCACAGGCTTGCATCGATGCAGGATTGATTTTTGTCGGACCTAAGCCCGAAACGATTCGCGCGCTTGGTGATAAAATTTCGGCAAAACATTTGATTGAGCTGGCCAACGTTCCGACGATACCTGGTTACGTCGGCAAAGATCAGTCGATCGATAAGTTAGTCAATGAAGCCGAACGAATTGGATTTCCGGTCATCGTCAAAGCGGCCGCAGGCGGTGGTGGCCGCGGCATGAAAGTCATTCGGTCACGTGGCGAAGCGCCTGACCTGATCTCGTCGGCCCAGCGCGAGGCGCAAAGTGCGTTTGGTTCGTCGATTGTCTTCCTCGAGAAGTATCTCGATCATGCAAAGCATATCGAGTTTCAAATCTTTGGCGATTTCACCGGTCGCTGCGTGCAACTTTTTGAGCGCGAGTGCACCGTCCAACGACGTCATCAAAAAATTATCGAAGAGTCGTTGTCACCGTCGTTAACGCCGGCCTTGCGCGGCGAAATGGCTGCGGCCGCCGTCGGTCTCGCCGAGAAGGCTGGTTACCAAGGGGCGGGCACCGTCGAGTTCTTGGTTCAAGATGGGCAGTTTTATTTTCTTGAGATGAATACGCGGCTGCAGGTAGAACATCCGGTCACCGAGCTTGTGCTCGGGGTCGATCTCGTCAAAGCGCAAATTCTCACGGCGCTCAAAGCATTTCGAATTTGGCGTCAATCCGATTTAATTCCGCGTGGCCATGCGATCGAGTGTCGGGTCTACGCCGAAGATCCGTACAATCGTGGGCTTCCGTCGACCGGAGAGTTACTTGGGCTTCATTGGCCCGAGGGACCGGGTCGTCGTTACGAAGTCGGATTTGAAGCGGGCGATGAAGTGACTGCGTATTACGATCCGATGATCGCGAAAGTCATCGTCTGGGACGAAGATCGACCGCGCGCGATTCGTAAAATGCTCAGAGTCTTAGACGACACAGTCATCTTTGGCGTGAAGGCCAACCTTCCTTACTTAAAGGCGATCTTGTCGCACCCCGAATTTATTGACGGCACAATGACGACACAGTTCATACAGCAGCATTTTCCCGAAGAACTTGAGCCGCGCGAGT
>JAYTHQ010000051.1:0-6701 GCA_043732445.1 Bdellovibrionales bacterium
GAAGTCACCGAATCGAACGGCCAAATTATTTTGTTCATCGACGAAATGCACACGCTCGTCGGCGCCGGAAAATCAGAAGGAGCAATGGATGCTGGCCAGCTTCTGAAGCCGGCTTTGGCGCGCGGCGAACTCCGTTGCATCGGCGCCACAACTCTCGATGAATATAGAAAATATATCGAAAAAGACGCGGCTCTCGAGCGCAGGTTTCAACAAGTATTGATCCCTGAGCCCTCGCAAGACGACGCGATTACGATTCTTCGGGGCTTAAAAGAAAAATACGAAGTTCACCACGGGGTGCGCATTCGCGATTCGGCTATTGTCGCGGCCGTTAAACTCTCGAGTCGTTATATTTCCTCGCGCTTTCTTCCTGATAAAGCGATCGATCTGATGGACGAGGCCGCCAGCCGCCTCTCGATCGAAATCGGGAGCCTTCCCGCGGAGATTGATCTGCTCGAGCGCGAGCGCATACAACTTCAAGTCGAGCGCGAGGCACTTCGCCGTGAAAAAGACGACGCCTCGAACGATCGGCTCGAGCTCATCGAAGAGGAGCTCGAAACACTCGAAAGACAAGTTCTCGATCTCCGGAAGAAATGGGAACTCGAGCGCAGCGGCATTACCGATTTAAAGAAAATCAAAGCGCAAGTCGAGCAGATGCGCTTCGACATTGAACGCGCCGAGCGCGAGGGCAATCTCGAAAAGGCCGCCGAACTGAAATACGGGAAACTTCCGGCGGCCGAAGCCCGATTGAAGGCGCTGAACTCCCAAGCCGACGCAGGCGTCAAAGACGGCAAAATGCTCCGAGAAGAAGTCGGCCCAGAAGAGATCGCCGAAGTCGTTGCGAAATGGACAGGGGTTCCGGTCAACCGCATGTTGCAGAGTGATCAAGATCGCCTCTTGAAAATGGAAGAGCAGATGCGAAAGCGCGTCGTCGGCCAAGATCACGCCTTGACCGTTGTGGCCGACGCGATTCGGCGCGCGCGCGCAGAAATTTCTGATCCGAATAGGCCCATTGGTTCATTTATATTTTTAGGTCCAACGGGAGTTGGCAAAACTGAAACTGTTAAAGCCCTCGCCGAGTTCATGTTTGATAGCGAACAAGCGGTCATCCGAATTGATATGTCTGAGTACATGGAAAAGCACGCGGTCGCGCGCCTCATTGGCGCACCTCCGGGCTACGTCGGGTACGAAGAGGGTGGTCAGCTGACAGAACAAGTTCGGCGCAAGCCTTACAGCGTCGTTCTTTTTGACGAGATCGAAAAAGCTCATCCCGACGTTTTTAATATTTTGCTGCAGGTCCTCGACGAGGGTCGCCTAACAGACGGACAAGGGCGCACGGTTGATTTTAAAAACACCGTTCTCATCATGACGTCAAACTTAGGTTCGCAAGCGATTATGGATCCGGATCTCACGCCCAATCAGCGCGAAAACGCGATTCAAGAAGCGCTGCGCGGTCACTTCCGCCCAGAATTTTTGAACCGGATAGACGAAACCGTGATTTTTAATCGATTGGGTCAGGACTTACTCGAAGGCATCGTGCGTATTCAGTTGAACCAAGTCGAAGCTCGACTTCAAGAAAAGCGAATCACGCTCGAATTCTCTGACGGCGCGATCGATTACTTGGCCGCCAAAGGATTTGACCCCGTCTTCGGCGCGCGGCCATTAAAACGCGTCATCCAATCCGAAGTGCTCAATCCCCTGGCGCGCGACATCATCGCTAGCAAAGTCAAAGCGGGCGACCTCATCAAAGTGAGCTCGGATTCTCACAAATTAGAGTTTGAGACACGGGCGCCCCACGCATAGCGGGCGGTCTTTTACCGCTGCCCAAGCAGCTATGCGCCGCGGCAACTTGACCAGCCTCCTAGGCGGGAGTAACTTTCAGGCACATTTTCTCCCAGGAGACCTGCCCTCGTGTTTTCCGGAATCGTCGAAGCTCTCAGTCCGGTGAAGTCAGCGCGCGCACAAGGAAATCTTGTGTTCATCGAAGTCACGCGTCCGCCTGATTTTACCGACATCAAAAATGGCGACTCGATCGCGACCAACGGCGTTTGTCTGACGGTCGAAAAATTTGATGATCAGACGCTTTCGTTTGCATTAGGGGCCGAGACGCTGGCGGTGACCGGCTGGATTGAATCGCAGCTGAAGACGGCGACAGTAAATCTCGAGCGCTCGCTTCGCATGGGAGACCGCATTCACGGTCACATGGTGAGCGGTCACGTCGACGGTGTTGGAAAAGTAATAGCGATTCGCGATGACGGTGGTTCGGTCCTTCTCGATATTCAAACACCATTGCCGCTTTTACGTTATGTCTGGAAGAAGGGGAGCTGGGCCGTGAACGGCGTCAGCCTCACTATTAATAGCGTCAATGACGACGGCGTCGTCGGTCACTGCTTGATACCTGAAACGATCAAACGCACAAATCTCGGTGGCTTAAAAGTTGGCGATCAAGTGAATCTCGAAGTCGATATGATGGCGCGCGGAATGATCAGCTTCTTCGAAAACGCACCGACATTTAAAAAGCCTTAAGAAAGTTCATCTATGCACTCCATTTCCGAAATCATCGAAGACGTTCGCCAAGGCAAGATGGTTCTGCTCGTCGACGATGAAGATCGCGAGAACGAAGGCGATCTTATTATCGCCGCGAGCGCCATCACTACCGAAGCCGTGAATTTTATGGTTCGCGAGGCCCGCGGCCTTGTTTGCTTGTGCATGACGACAGAGCAAGTCGAGCGCCTTCAACTTCCGCTCATGGTCAAAGATGAGCAAAATTTTGCGCCAAATAAAACCGCGTTTACCGTGAGCATCGAGGCCAGAGAAGGAGTCACGACCGGAATCTCAGCTGCTGACCGCGCGCAAACCATAAAGGTTGCAAGCAACCCGGCCGCCAAGCCAAACGATGTGATTGTTCCCGGTCACATTTTTCCGATTCGTGCCAAAGAAGGCGGAGTTCTCAAGCGCGCAGGTCACACTGAAGCCAGTGTCGATCTTGCGAGGTTAGCGGGATTAAATCCTGCCGCCGTCATCTGCGAGGTGATGAATGACGACGGCTCTATGGCACGTGTTCCAGATTTAAAAAAATTCTGCGAAAAGCACGCCATCAAGATGGGAACGATCACCGATCTGATTCGCTACCGCATCCAAAACGAAACTCTCGTCTCGGAAGTTGCTAAGGCGGCTCTCCCAAACAACTTCGGCCAAGGGTTCACCGTTCGGGCGTTTCGAAACGAACTCGACAACAGCGAGCACCTCGTCGTGCAAATGGGCGAGGTGAATCCCAACGAGCCTGTCTTGGTGCGCGTTCACTCAGAGTGCATGACCGGTGATGTGTTTGGCAGCCAACGCTGCGACTGCGGTCCGCAGCTTCACAAAGCGATGGAAATGATCGCCAAAGAAGGTCAGGGCCTGATCCTTTATCTGCGCCAAGAGGGGCGAGGCATTGGGCTCGCAAATAAAATCCGCGCCTATGCTCTGCAAGATCAAGGTATGGACACGGTCGAGGCCAATCTTCATCTCGGCTTTCCAAAAGACAGCCGTGACTACGGGATCGGTGCGCAGATCTTGCGTTCGCTCGGCGTTAAAAAAATGCGCCTCATGACGAACAATCCGTCGAAGCGCGCAGGTCTCGGAGGCTACGGCCTGGAGATCGTCGAGCGCATACCGCTTTCAATCGAAGCCAATACTAACAACGTTCAGTATTTAAACACCAAGCGCGAAAAGATGGGCCATAACTTCGGCTCTGATAAAGCGCCAGACAAAACCTCAGACAAAACCTCAGACAAAATTTAAGCGAGTAACTTTAGATGTCGACCAACGCCCCGCAACCTGTTCTGAAACCCGGCGAGCTTGATGCAAAAAGCATGAAGGTCGGTGTCGTCACCGCACGCTGGAACGCCAAGATAACCGACGAGCTCGAAAAAGGCGCGATCAGTGAACTCAAGCGCCTGGGGTGTACCGATATCCAGGCCGTTCGCGTACCGGGAGCTTTCGAAGTTCCGCTCGGCGCCCGCGCGTTGATTGAGGCGGGCTGTGACGGCGTCGTCGCTCTCGGTTGCATCATTCGCGGCGAAACGACGCACTACGAATCGATCTGTTCGTCTGTGGAGCGAGGTTGCACTGAACTTCAACTCCGCACTGGTCGCCCGGTTAGCTTCGGAGTACTGACGACCGAAAATGAGCAGCAAGCCATCGACCGTATCGGCGGCAAGCACGGCCACAAAGGCGTCGAGGCCGCGCAAGTGGTTGTTGAGATGGTGCAACTGCTCAGCCGGATTGAGCAAAAAGCTGCGCGCGAAATTAGTTTTAATGGTTAATGACGTGAAGCCGTCGGTTTTAGGCGAAATGCCACCTCAAGAGTCTCGCAAGCGAAAGCGCGAGATCGTGGCCGTCTTGTTACTTGCGCTGCTATTCTTCACGCTCACCTGGGTTCAAGTTAAACTTCTCGCGATTTCGCAGCAACTTCCGTTTGAACATTCGATTTTCTTCTTCGGTCTGGTCAACTTTAACATCATCATTTTGCTTCTCTTGTTTTTCTTGATCTTCCGAAACGTCGTGAAGGTTTTTGTTGAACGCCAAGGCAAGGTCATTGGTAGTAGCCTAAAAGCAAAGCTGATCGCGGCGTTCGCGCTCTTTGCCTTTATCCCAACGGTTTTGATGTTCTTGGTCTCGGTCTTTTACATCAACTCGAGTTTCGACAAATGGTTCTCACTCCGGATGGCGTCAGTTCTCAAGAGCTCGCTTGAAGTGAATCAAGAGTATATTTTTTCCGCGCGCAAAAAGAACTATAACTTTGCGAACCAAATCGCGCGCGCGGTCGAGCCAACGGTCAACAACGCCCAAGAGACCATAAAAGTTATCGACAAAGCGCGCGAACAGTTCATGCTCGACGCCGTCGAATTTTACCCAAGCCTTTTCGGTTCGCGGATCGTCTCGTTGTCGAAGGATGAAAGCGTTCCCGAGATTCCGCCGGTTTCGATCGAATTCCTTAAAAAAGGGATGGGAAACAACGAAGCCAGCATGATCCACGGCTTCGGCGAAGGGAATCTGATCAGAGTGATTGTTCCGGTGAGTCACGCCGGCGGAAAAGGCGCGATTGTCGTCTCCGCCTTCATTCCCATTTCGCTCGTCTCAAAGATGGAAGATATTTCAGCCGCCCACGAAGAGTTCAGAAATTTAAATCCGCTCCAGTATCCGCTGAAATCGATTTACCTCATCATTTTAATTCTGATGACGTTGATGATCCTGATGTGCGCGACTTGGTTCGGGTTCTACCTCGCGCGTGAATTGTCGATTCCCCTCGAGACGCTAGGTCTCGCAACCAGGCGCGTTTCGCAAGGCGACTACCGCCCGGTTCGCCTCTCGTCGGGAAGTGCCGAGATCACGCAACTGATTTCAAACTTTAACCAGATGACGTCGAATCTCGATCGTTCAAAAAAAGAAGTGCTCGAGGCGAACTCCAACCTCACGCAGACTCTCGAGCGCCTCGACGAGCACAGTCGCTATATTCAAGTCGTTCTCGGAAACGTGGCAACCGGGGTCATCTCGGTCGATCAAAAGGGCATGATCACGACGTTCAATCGACATGCGGGTCAACTTCTCGGAATCGACCCTGAGCAATACGTGGGCCGTAACGTGAAGGAAGTGGTCGACTCTAGCTACCACAAAATGTTTATCGAGCTCTTGCAGAATATGCGGCAGGAATCGGCGATTTCGCTTCAGAAAGAAATCCGTATCGATGTCGATGGTCGCCTGATCCCGCTGCAGCTAAATCTATCTGTTCTTCAAGACGAAAAAGGCCGCAACGTCGGTAAGATTTTGGTCTTCGACGATCTGACGATGTTGATCAATGCCCAGCGCGCAGCGGCCTGGACAGAAGTAGCGCGAAGAATCGCGCACGAAATCAAAAATCCTCTGACACCGATCAAGCTGTCGGCTCAGCGTCTCGAGAAGAAATTTGGCGCGCAAATTAATGATCCGGTTTTCTCTTCTTGTATCAATATGATCATTGACCAAACTGACGATCTTAAAAAACTCGTGAACGAGTTTTCAAATTTCGCGCGCCTGCCGCAGTCGCGTCCCGTTTTGACGAATCTGAATCGCGTGATGTCAGATGTCGTCGAACTCTACCGGATTGCGCACCGAGACGTGCAGGTTCGTTTCGACCAAGACGAGCAACTTCCTGATTTCAAATTTGACCCGGACCAGATCAAGCGCGTTCTCATGAATCTACTCGATAACGCCGTTGCCGCCGTGCACGACCAGCCTGAGCCGCGCGTGGCAGTTCGCACGCAGTATGATAGCCTCTTAAAACTCGTGCGCGTTTCGGTTCTCGACAACGGTGTCGGAATTCCCGATACCGATCGTGACAGGGTCTTTGAGCCGTATTTCAGCACGAAAGAAAGTGGTACGGGTCTCGGCCTTTCGATCGTTCGTCGAATCGTTGAGGATCACAACGGCTTCATTCGAGCACTGGGGAATGAGCCGAAAGGCACGAAGCTTATTATTGAGCTGCCGGTCTCGGAGCTTGAAACGCAGCCGCTCGTTAAACTTCCAGTCGAGCGGCTTAAAATGTCATCAGAGGACTCATCTGACGACGTATCTGACCAAGCTAGTAGGGATAAAAAGAATGAATCAAATGGCCGACGGAACAGCTGATCAAATCGCGATTAATCAGATTCGCAACGAGAAAACCGCGATTCGAATTCTCG
>JAYTHQ010000052.1:0-1930 GCA_043732445.1 Bdellovibrionales bacterium
CCGGCATCGAAATATTATTCCTCTTACGCCTTCGTCGTTGATAAAAGTGCGCGAACACTCGCGGTGTGGCAACAAACCGGTACAGGTTTAAAGAAGGTCGCCGAAGTTCCGGCCGATATGGGCCGCAAGACCGGCGATAAGAAATCGCGTGGCGATGCCAGAACGCCAGAGGGAATTTACTTTCTGCAGACGCGACTCGATAATCCACAGCTCGATTTCAAAACTTACGGTAAACGCGCCTTCACGTCTGACTATCCGAATTTCTTCGACCGCACTGAAGGCAAAACCGGCGGCGGGATTTGGCTCCACGCCGTGCCCGACGAGGTCGCGCTCACCCGCGGTTCAAGCGGATGCGTCGTGGTTCGCAACGATGTCATTCTCGATCTCACTCAGTATATTCGGCTCGGCCGCACGCCGATCTTGATTGAAAATCAAACGAGCTTAAAGCCTCAAACCGAAGTCGCCAAGACCTCCAGCGAACTGGCGCAGTGGATTGAAACTTGGCGCGCGGCCTGGGAATCAAAAAAAATGGATCAATATATCGCGGCGTACAGCGACAACTTTAAATCTCAGCACATGAATCGCGATCAATGGAAATCGTTTAAGACCCGCTTGGGCGCCCAATATAAGCAAATTACGGTTAAGCTCTCAAAACCCACCGTCTTGACCGATCGTGACCGGGTTGTTGTGCGCTTTCTTCAGGAGTACACGTCTGATCAGCACGCCGATTTCGGCGAAAAAGTTTTGTTCCTGAAAAAAGAAAAAGACGGCTTCAAAATCGTCGGCGAACAGTGGACCGAAGAGACTAGCCAAATCGCCCGCGAAGAAATCGAAGCCACCATGCACCCAACGGCCGCTACAGTTTCGGGCCCAGCCTCTGAAACCCGCCCGCAGACCGCTACGAATTGAGCCGCTGATTACCGTAAAATGATGACGCCCGGAATGTCGGCAAAATTATTATCTAGCGTCAGAAGTTGAATGCCGATTTGGCGAGCGTGCGCCAACATAAAGCTGTCGGCCATCGCGAGCTTATGTTCAAGACTGAGATCACCAGCGCCCAAAGCCACTTCGGCTGTTAATTCGAGAACCTTAAATTGTCGAAGGCTCGCGACCGCGTCAAGCGCGTCGTGCTCGGTCAATTTACTTTTCAATTTTCGATAGACTTCAAAAAGAACAAGGGTCGGAACAAAAACGGATCTACCGCTTATGGCTTTCTCGCATTTCGCACGTAATGGGCCGTTTGCGATAATTTCCAAGAAAACGGAGCTGTCGACCACCATCAGACTTTACGGTCTTTCTTGTCGCGCGAAGATTTTATGTCCGAAGAACTCAAATAAGGAGCAAGTCTTTCACGAACAGCACTCAGCGATCGGACTGGCACTAGATAAGCGATGCCGCCCTTCGCGATCACATCGATCTCCATGCCCGGAGTCAGATGCAAAGCCTCTCGCACCGCCTCAGGAATCACGACTTGATATTTGGAAGAGAGTTTAACGCTCATCGCGCAATGTTAAACGATTATCTGATCGATGTCAATATCGTTGAACTTTGATCGACTAAAAAGTGGCGTTAAATTCGGTTCAACAGGGCGTGGGGGCTTTGCGGCGGCGTGATCGTTGGCCCGAATGGGCTTCTTCGGCTTCGCCTGCGGAATTTTTTGTGCTGTTTGATTTGCGCGGGAAGTTATCTAAATTATTTTTCGATTCTCACTTTTCCCTTGCGTTGGCTTTTTGATTCTCACGCTTCGGTCTATTCAGTTTATTTATCAAACTCGAGGATGGCCGCACGCCGATAATTTCCGCCGCTCATGCAGGCAGAGACGAAGTTTAAATCACATCTCATTGGCATCTTTGAACGACGCGGCTTCGGTTGTTAGCACCAGCCTCTTTACGCTTCTCGATGCAGGTTGCGTTTTGCATTTTTCCTCTTC
>JAYTHQ010000053.1:0-6635 GCA_043732445.1 Bdellovibrionales bacterium
TTTATTGCCGGTGGCGATTACGCGCTCGTTCGTTCAATCGAGAACTTTGAAGACCATCCTGCTTACGGAGCTCAGCAACTTCGCGATCTTGGATTTTCAAAAAAAGATCTGCTCATCGCGATCACCGAGGGCGGCGAAACTCCGTTCGTGATTGGTGCGGCACTTGAAGCGACGACGATTTCGGCTCTTCCGACATGGTTTCTTTACTGCAATACTCAAGACAGCCTGCGCGCGATCGAACGCTCGCGTGAAATTTTCGATCACCCACGGATTCGCAGTCTCAGCCTTCCGACCGGACCGATGGCACTCGCCGGCTCCACGCGCCTTCAAGCTTCGACCGTTCTGATGTTGGCTGCCGGCTCGACTTTGTTCGCGGCCAACGACCACACAGATCCGGTTTTGCAGATTCAAGCCTTTCAACAAACTTTGAAGGCAGCCGACTTCACCGTCTTAGCGCCATTGATCTCGCGCGAGGCAGAGGCGTACGCGAAGGGTATCCGTTGCCTTCACGCGGCGACCGAATACGCGGTGACGGTACTCACAGATACGACCGAGCGCTCGCCGACTTTCTCGATCGCACCATTTGAAAATGATCTTTTCCCGAACGACGGCAAAGCCTGGACCTATTTAACTGTGCCGGGCACCGACACCGCGGCGGCCGCCTGGAACGCTGTTCTCATGCGCGCACCCCGTCCCCTCACCTGGAAATCGGTGGCGCGAAAATACGATGCGTCTGTCATGAGTGGGTTTAATTTCTCAAGCGAAGTGATCGAGCGCCGAAAACGACAAATCGGTGCGCCGTTGGTTTACTCGGTCGAATCTGAGCACGGGAACCTGCGTCTCTCGATCGGGGGCCGCACAGCGGCGCTGCCTTGCCACGTGTCTAGACTTAACCAACACTTGATTCTGAAGTGTGCGCTCAATATGAGTTCGACGTTGGTGATGGGTCGCCTGGGCCGATTCGAAAGCAATCTGATGTTGTTCGTAAAAGCGAGCAACAATAAACTGATAGATCGCAGCATTCGGTTTATTTTACTCTTGTTGAGCGACCGCAACCTCAAATTTAAGTACGAAGACGTCTGCCATGCGCTGTTCGAAGTCCGCGCCACTCTGGGTTCAGAAGAGTCGATTGTCATAAAAACCTTCGAGCACTTGACGAACAACTCAGCCAAAGGTCAGACGGCGTGAACTCGGCGGCACGATTCCTGATGATGAACGTTTTGATTTTTGCATTTTCGCAATCGGCTTATGCCTGGGGAAAGCGTGGCCACGCGATTGTCTGCCAAACCGCGGCCGCAATCCTTGCCGCAAACATTCCAAGTGCAGAATTTCTGAAAAAACAGTCTTTTGATCTTGGCTACTACTGCAACGTTCCGGATTTAGTCTGGAAAAAACCATCGACGTACGAAACCGAAGGTCCGCAGCACTTTATGGATCTTGAAATTTTTGAGCGCGCGTTCAAAACAAAACCCTCTCCTGCAGACCCGTTCGAGTTGTCTCGCGGCGAGTTCCAACAGCGCTACCCGAACGTGCCTCTGAGCGCCGGCCGCTCCTTCTGGCGCATTCAAGAGTTAGTTGGCTCGCTGGGTCAGATCGCAAAGACTCTCAGACATCGACCGCCCAGTCAGTCGAAAGTAGAAGTTCAAAATTTACAAGAGGACTGGCTGATTCAGGCCGGGGCTGTTGGGCACTACATCGGCGATCTCTCACAACCGCTTCACGTAACCGAAAATTATGACGGCGTCATGACAGATCAAAAAGGCATTCATGCTTTCTTTGAGGACACACTCGTCGATGAGCTCTCGAGCCGGGTCACCCCTGCACAACTGGAAAGTCGGGTCGGGAAAGAGGCGCTAGAAGTTTGGAGTTCTTACGAAAAATCTGCGGCGAAACTCTCGACGCTCCAGCTGATTGAAAATTTAAGCCGTGCCTCGAACGAAGCCCTGCCGCGACTTTTGAAACTCGACAAAGAAACTGGTCGAAAAGATCTGAAGAAAGCGGCATCAGCATTTGAACCGATAATCAGAGCCCGTCTCGAAGCCGGCGCATTGGCAATCGCCGAAATCTGGAGCCGCGAACTCGGCTGGAATTTTGACGGCGACAAGTTCTATAACTTTACGCCTGCGCCAGATTTTATCGCTCCGCCCACCGCGTTCAAAACGAAAAATCAGTAATGACCCGACGCTCACTCGATCTCGTGGCCGTTAGTGAATTGGTCTTAGCAGGCGCTCTCTGGGGTTTTGGTTTCGTTGCCGCTGTTTGGGCGCTCAGGGATTTCGGAATGTTCACCATCGGCACCCTCCGGTGCGCGATCGCATTCGTTGTCGGCATGATGATTTGTCTGACGATACCAAGATTGCGTCGAGCTTTGAGTTGGTCGCAGTTTCGCCTAGCAATGTGGCCCGGATTTTTTATTACCCTGACGCTGATTCTTCAGACGTGGGGACTTCGCTACACCACCGCAACCAAAAGCGGGTTTATCACCTGCATCTATATCTTAATCGTACCCGTCATGGAGCGCATTTTACTCGGACGTCGGATCCCAAAATATCACTTTGCGTTTGTGCTCTTGGCACTCTTAGGAATGGCACTGATTTGCGATTTACCTCAATACTTCATGACCCCTCGGGCGGACGCGGCCGGCTTCGATCCTCGTGAAGCCTGGAACATCGGCGACTGGCTCACGCTCGCGTGCGCTTTTGCGGCGAGTTTGCAAATCGTTTGGTTCGGAAAAATTCATTCGAAAATTAAATCGAGTTTTGTTTTTAACATTTACCAAACATTTTGGGCCGGCTTGATTCCTTGCTGCCTGATGTTTATCTTCGAAACACTTCCTTCGCACGTTCACGCCCTCCCATTTTGGGGATTGATGTCGCTTGCCCTTGGGTCAACGATGATCGCGTTTGCACTTCAGGTCAGGGCCCAAAAGAAAATAGCGCCCTCACTTGCCAGCTTGCTTTATCTTTTGGAATCGCCGTTCGCGGCCTTCTTCGGAATTTTTTTTCTGGGTGAGCGTTTTACGTTTCAAAACGGTCTCGGCTGCACGATTATCATCTTCGCTCTTGGCGCGAGTGTTCTCGTCGCGCAGGGGTCTGCACCCGAGGTGAATTAAACTTGATGAGGGCTCATTGATGAGATTTTCGCAAAGATTTGTCGCTTTTTGCAAAGTAGCCGACGTCGATCTCAGGACATCATCAATTCAGCGATATTAAATAGCTGGTCATCGTCCTTCGACCGATCTTTTCAATCGCAGCGAGCTGATGATGCGTGGTTTCACGCCGGTAACTTCAAAGTTCGACTCAATAAAGCAAAAATTCGCGGCGCTGTTCGAGCCACGATTTTTCATCGGGCGCACAAATCCTCTCGAGATCGCCCGCCAACGCCGCTCGGTCATCGACCCATTCACGCAGCTGAGGACCACCGTTAATCAGATCAAATGCGAGGCGGGTCTTCTCGTACTCATAATGAAAGTCGCGCCAGATAGGATAATCCGGATAAAGATTTCGGATCGCCTTGAGCCACAGTGAAACCAGCCGGTAAGGCTTAAACACCTCGTGTTGGTACGCTTTATCGTCGACGTGAATCTGAAATCCTGAGCAAATCGTGCCCGCATGTTTTTGAAACGTCGGCTGAAAAAATGCCGGGCGCAAATGACAACCTTCCATCCAGGGCGCGCCCACCCGTGACATCTCTTTCATAAGCCGAGTTGTATCGAGATCGGGTGCGCCCATCGTTTCGAGCGGACGAGTAGTTCCCCGACCTTCTGACAGCGTTGTACCTTCGATTAAAACAGTTCCTGGAAAGGCGCGCGCCATCGAAACATTTGCAGCGTTCGGCGATGGGTTCACCCACGACAGTTCACTCGGCCAACCGAAGCCTGGCCCTTGTGATGGATGGTAATTTTCCATTTTGATGACTTCAAGTTTACAACCTAGACCGAGAACTTTATTAAACCAAAGCCCCGCCTCACCGAGCGTGAGTCCGTGGCGCATCGGCAAGCCTTCGGCGGCGCCGACAAAACTCACCCAACCTTCGCGCAACAAAGAACCTTCGACCGGTCGTCCCGCTGGATTTGGGCGATCGAGGACCCACACTTCTTTCCCGGCTTTCGCGCCTTCTTCCATGGCGTACAGGAGCGTGGTAAGAAACGTATAAATTCGCGTTCCGACGTCTTGCAAATCAACCAACAAAATATCGAACGTATCCATCATGTGTGACGACGGTCTACGGACCTCGCCGTAGAGCGAAAACACCGGCATTTTGTAAACCGGATCAATAAAATCTTCGGTCTCTTGCATATTGTCTTGTTTTTCACCGCGCAACCCATGCTGCGGGCCAAACGCCGCACTTAAGTGAATGCCAGCACCAAAAAGGGCATCGATCGATGTACGAAAATCTGACGTCATTGAAGCCGGATGCGCAAGAAGCGCGACACGCTTTAATTTCAAACGATCGATGTGAGTTTTCGAGCAAAGCAAGCGATCGATACCTAAACTAATCATGTTTACCTCAAACTCTTAATCAAACATTGACAACAAAACTCGAGCGAAGATGAAAGTCAGGCTTCTCGCCCGCGTGCGCGAGAGCCCAGTATTCTTTTTGGCCGTCTTGATATTCCAGCACGGCCGTCACACCGAGCACAACTGGGCCAACCAACTGAAGTTGTTGGAGCGGAAGAAACATCCCGGCCTCTCGTCGACCCTCGCCCTGGGCACCTTCACGCCACGTCGACTCGCGAAGAGTCGGTAACGCTTTTGTCATGCCGTCTCGGTACGATTTAAACTGGTAGATGTTCCAATCGCCGTTCGGCGAGAGATTGAATTCGGCATAAGCTGCACCGACCGATGTTCCGACGAAAGCTTCGAGACAGGTGCTCTGCCAGAGTTCGTCGCGACGAACGGAGGGAGTCCGGTGGAATGCCAGCGGCCATTTGATTTTTTTGAGACCGTCTTCGGATGCAAGAAGTACGAATTTGATCAGCAGATCGCCGGCCGGGAGGCGCAAGACACGCGCCTCAAAACGTAAACTCGGCAGAATCGATGGCCCCCCATGAGGGCTTAATAAATGCAGTGACTCACTCATGCCTAAAAGTGTAGGCCGGACTTTGAGCGAACGCTAGCTCGCGAAAAGACTCTCGCGAATTACGACTTTGTAGTTTGCGTATAGACGATGAGCTTTAAGCGAGGATCTTCGGCACAACGGAGCATGGTGCGCTCAAACTTTTGTAGCCCCCTGACCGTCTGCACCTCGACCAACGTAAAGGCATTTTCGGTCACGTCATGTTCACGCCAGAACGTTTCGAATTCAGAACTTTTTGCGCGCAGGTCGTCGACAATTGACGAAACCCAAGGCTGATCTAACGAATCACTCACGCTCAGACGAAAATCAGATATGAGTTGGCGCGCGTTGCGCTCCCAGTTGATCACCGTCGTGCGGTCTAACCCGAGAAAATAAAAGTGCAGCCAGTTCCCTTTAGAATCCAAGAGTGCCGGGAGAACCCTAAATGTCTCTCGGGCCGAATGGTTAATTGCGATCAAGTCCCAGCGCGAACTCAAGAGCAGGGCCGGATTCGGGAACGTCTCCATGACACGAAGTAAACCCTCAGATGGAACTTCGCGCGACTCTTCGACATCGATCGGCGCCGACCTTCCGGCCAACGTGAATAAGTGGCGGGTTTCGGCGGGGTTCATCATGAGAGCTTGGCCAAGCCGTTTTAAAACATCTGCCGAAGGTTGGATGTCACGCGCTTGTTCAAGCCACGTATACCAGGTCGTTCCGACGCCGGCGATTTCGGCGACCTCTTCGCGCCGCAAACCAGGCGTGCGACGCCGAGAGACCTGGGCGAGACCCAAGTGCTCAGGCTTCAATTTTTCGCGACGGGTTCGAAGGAAGTCTGCAAGCTCGCGGCGGCGTTGTTCGCTTAAACCAGAACGTTCAACGCGATCACTGCCTTCATTCGCGGGACCAGACCCATTGTCTGACTTCTGCACGGAAATTCCTTTGTTTGAAGCGAGAACTTACGTCTGAAAAAGAAGGGAGACAACTCATTCTGTCATTAATTTTGACACAATTTCGGCCCTCGAGGTTTTGAGTCGGGGGTGGACTCTTTAGCCTTCATCTGGTTAACTGCCAGGCTTGCGGAGACGATTCATAAATGGTGCGTTTTTTCCATACCTCCGATTGGCATCTCGGCCGCCTTCTTTACGGGAAATCGCTCCTGGGTGAGCAGGCGCACGCCCTCGCGCGACTCCTTGAATTGATTGACGAAAAGAAGCCGCAAGCCCTCCTGATTTCAGGTGATATTTTCGACCGAGCTTTACCGCCAGAGTCAGCGGTAAAGCTATTTGATTGGTTCTGTTCTGAAGCCGTTTTGGAGCGCAACCTGCCCGTCTTTTTGATTCCGGGTAATCATGACAGTGCCGAACGTTTAGGCTTTGGCTCGCGCCTTCTCCGGGAGCGCGGCCTGACAATATTTTCTCGGGTCGAGGATGCATTGAAACCCGTCGCGCTCAAAGGTGACGCCAGCGATGAAATACTCATCTACGGAATTCCGTTTGTCGAACCGCAGCTCATCGCGCGTTTTTTGGGCGATGACTCGCTAAAAACTCCCGACGAGACGGTGCGAGCGCTGTCAC
>JAYTHQ010000054.1:0-1913 GCA_043732445.1 Bdellovibrionales bacterium
AACGAGTTCTTGAAATCACGGACAGACCGTCTACGAAAAGGCTTAATGCTTGCGAGCTTTGCGGTCGGACTTCTTTTTATAGGCGCAGGCACGCTCGAAAAAGCGGGAGTTCCGATTCCGTTCTCGGGCATGGCAGCAAAAACGGAATCGGTAAAGCTGAAGTGGCAGCCGTTCAACGATGCGGCACTTGCCGCCGCCGTGAGTTCTGGAAAACCAGTTCTGATCGATTTCTACGCCGACTGGTGCGGAGCGTGTAAAGAAATGGAGCACGATACATTTCCAGACGCGCGCATCCAGTCTTTAAGCCAAGAGTTTGCGCTTTTTCAGATCGACGCGACCAATGATTCGCCTGAACTTGAACGCTTGAAAAAAACCTACGGAGTCCTGGGATTGCCGACCATGATTTTCTACGACACCAATGGTCATATTCGCCGTGATCTGACAGTGACCGGCTTTGAAAACGCCGAGACGTTTTTAAATCAGATGAATGCGGCGGCGCGAAGTGTCGCACCGTAATTAACCAAAAAAATTTAACTGCGAATTTTAAGGCGAGCGATTTCGCTGCGCGCTTCATCGAGAGCGGCTTGAGCGTTGTGGAGCGACATCTCTTGTTCTGAGGTTAAGCGCTGCAAGCTCAGCATTCGATTTTCAAAGTTACGAATGATGGAATTGTGCCTATCCATGAGTTCTTGAAGCTTCATGTCGCCAATTTTGCGCTCGTTTACTTTTGTGGCCACGGTCGCGAACTTCTGGGCATTGTCTTGCTGAGTTTTCGTCAGTGAGTCTTCAACGCGCACGATCGCTTGGGAGAAACGCTCGAGACGTTGATGAACGGTTTTCGCGAGCTCTTCCATTTTAAAGGCGATCGTCTCTGTTCGTCGCTCCATCTGGATCATGGCGCCTTTTAAGTTCGCGGTCGCCAGTTCCATCGATTTCACGTCGATGGGTGGGTACGGAACACGTCGCGCCGCAGGTTCTTCGGGGCCGCCCATCAGGCTCGAGGCCGGAACCCGGGGGTCAGCCGCTAAGCGTGAGGAGTCGATTTGAGTGCCTTGAGACCCGAAAAGCTGAGGATTTAAATCGCGTTGCATTGCTCCACCTTCGGTTACGGCTGTTCGCATCAAGTTTTTGCTGGACTGCATCCCGGCAGCACCCTATCTCTAAGATATGGCGCACGTTTCGGCCCTGGCCCAGCATATCTTCACCCTTGAACCTGATAAAGATGCCGCGCGTCTGTCGCTTTATCAATATCTTAAAAATCTGTGTGATGCCACCGAGTTGGTGAACGCCGACCTGATCAATCGCTTTTATTTCCGAGCGCTCAGCTTCGGGCACTGGCAGTCGAACAAAGCTGCCCTGTTTAACGAAACGGAAGCGGCCCTTCAGCACTTTCAGGATTCGACAGGCGAAACCCTGCCGCTGCAAAATCTGATGCGCGCAAACGACCTTCAGGTGGTTGCCGTCGAGAACCTCCATAACCTTGAAATCATCGTTCAAAAACATCTCGAAAAAAGTCTGACTCCTTACGACCGCGTCCGCGTTCTCCGCGAGGGCGACACTCGAGTGATCGCGATCACGCTTCAGGGCGATCGTTCGTTAAAAATAACAAGCTATCCGCGCGCGCTCACTTTGGTTGACGGAGTTTTAAATCCGTTAAATGCCGAGCTAACTCTTTTCTATACGCCGGATTTGCAGTTGAGCCCGCTCATGATCCAACAAATTGAAGTCGGACCGCACGCGAGTGCGCGGTTTCACACGGGAGTTGAAGGGCTACGCGGCAGTTTCGTTCGCGGCTACACCTTCCAAAAGTTCGGCTCAATCGACGGCGGCGGACTTAACCGCTACCCGCTTCTTTTCTATCCACTAAAGCGTCTTGAGCAATTCTTCGTCGATCGTAAAACCGATCCGATGTA
>JAYTHQ010000055.1:0-1909 GCA_043732445.1 Bdellovibrionales bacterium
TTGTGCGTTCGGTTTCAGAACTTGTGAAGGATCGTTCCTCGTCGGTCGTTATCCGCCCGCGAGGCTTTTCTCCAGAAGTTCGATAAAGACCACCGTCGCCTTTGCGCGGTGAGAAATTTTATTTTTAAATGCCAGTCCCAGTTCTGCTAAAGTTTTTGTCTCGTTCGGCGGCAAAAAAACATTGTCGTAACCGAAGCCGGTTGTGCCCTTAGCGGCCTTCGCGATTTCGCCATCAAGTCGACCTTCGAAAAGATGTTCTCTGCCTTGGGGGTCGAAGGCGACGATCGTACTCACAAAGGCAGCCTTCCGATTGGCCATTGGTTTGAGCGTCATCATTTTTAAAAGTTTTGCGACATTTTCGGCGTCTTGCGCTTTTGGGCCGGCGTAGCGCGCGGAGTGAATGCCCGGGAGACCGTTGAGTCCTTCAACCGCCAGCCCTGAATCTTCGCCAAAGACCCACGTGCCAGGCTTCATGGCCTTCAGCGACCGCGCTTTGATGCGTGCGTTGGCGACAAACGAATCACCGTTTTCAGGAGGGGCGGAGTACACGGGAAGCTCGCCTTGCGAATGAAACGCTAACCGTCCGTCGCCGATCAGTTTGTTCAGAAGCATTTTCATCTCGTTGATTTTGCCTTGGTTGCCCGAGGCAAACCAAATTTCTTGGCCGGGATGTTTTGCTTCGCTCATTTTTTTAAGAGCTCCATGACCGGCGCGAGAACTTTTGTCTGCGCATGGAAAAGTTCGCGGCAGCCTTTTTCGGCAAGCTCGGTCATGCGTGCCATCTCGTCGCGGGTGAACGGTTCGCTCTCGGCGGTGCCTTGAATTTCAACGAAGCGACCCCCCGACGTCATGACGAAATTCATATCGGTGCCGATGCGAACATCTTCTTCGTAGCAAAGATCAAGTAAGGGAGACGCGGGGCCGTCGCCGTAAGAGAGACCGACGCTGACAGCTGACACGGCTTCCTTGATTGGAAGGGATGCGATCAGCCCAGCAGCTTTTAATTTGCCGAGAGCTAAGGCAAGCGCCACGTACCCGCCGGTGATCGCGGCGGTGCGTGTGCCGCCGTCGGCCTGAATCACATCACAGTCGACGGTGATTTGTTTTTCACCGAGAAGTTTAAGATCGACAGCGGCGCGCAGACTTCTGGCGATCAAGCGCGAGATCTCTTGGGTGCGGCCGCTGGTCGCGGCTTTTTCGCGGCCCATGCGGGTGTGAGTTGAGCGCGGCAGCATGCCGTATTCGGCGGTGATCCAGCCTTTGTCGGAGCCTTGCAACCACTTCGGGACACTGGTCTCGATCGAGGCGGTGCAGAGCACTTGCGTGTGGCCCATCTCGATCATTGCGCTGCCTTCGGCGTAGCGAGTGATGTTTGGCGTGATTTTGATTTGACGGAGTTGATCGAAAAGGCGGCCATCGAAACGGGGGGACGAGTGCGACAACGACAAGTAAATGCTCCTCAGTTACTGCGAACTTAAGGCGCGCTCCGGATCCTTGTCCATTGTTTCTTTGAATTTAACCAAGCCTTCGTAGAGGCTTTTTGCCAAAGCATTTTGATAATCGGTGTTGGTGAGCCGCGGGCCCTCAATTGGATGTGACAAGAAACCAAGCTCAACAAGAACCGAGGGAATATTTAAGCCGGAGACGACGACAAATGGGGCTTGCCGAATCGAACGGCTACCGATCGTCGACCCATTTCGTGAGGCCCAGTTTTCGAAAAGGATTTTGCTTAAGTCGCCAGACGACTTGATGCGGTGATTACGCCCGAGATCTTCAAGAATGACGCGAACATCGTTGCCGCTTGAGAGCTTCTCCGAGTCGCGCGCTCTTGCGGCATCGCCGTCGTCATCGTTTTCGCGGCTCGCGAGGTAAAGAAGATCTTCGTCGACGGGCAACTGATTCTGAAAAT
>JAYTHQ010000056.1:0-6621 GCA_043732445.1 Bdellovibrionales bacterium
GAAGAGCCCGCTCCCAACATCTGCGCCGCATCGGCCATCGCTAAAAGATCGGCGCCGACGTTCAGAGTGTTTGCAACAAACAGCGCCAGGCACAGGAAAATTAAAACCCACCGAGGAGTTTTCTTTTCAAACGCGGTGGCTAACCCTTCTCCCGTCGCGAGACCGACCCGCGCGCATGCCATTTGTACAGCCGCCATCAGTGGCCAACTAAAAAGTGCCGACCACAAAAAGGTCAGACCAAATTGCGAACCCGCTTGAGAATACGTACCAATGCCCGACGGATCATCATCGGCAGCGCCCGCGATAATCCCGGGACCCATGGCTTTTAAAAAGACTTTGAGTCCGGCTTGAGGTTTCTCTTCACCCATTGAATCAAAATTTAGTAGACGATCGCGTTTGCCACAATCAAAGAGGTTTAATGTGACCGAAAAGAGTTTTAGACTCGTCATGTCAGACGTTTCGCGCAGACGCGGCCTTCTCCAAGTCGATTTTATTTTGCCAGACGGAGCCTTGCTCGTTAGCGTTGCCGGAACGTGAACAAAGTTTGGGCGGCTCATTTCGCAAAATGGATTTTGCTTTCTGCAACTGTCGGCTTTGGCGCCGGAACGCTTTCGGCTTTCTTCCTTTTCACTCTTAACTTTGTCACCGCGACTCGCGAGGCGAACCGCAATCTCATTTGGTTTTTACCAGTCGGCGGTTTTCTGGTCGCGTTCATGTACGATCGTTATGGGCGCGCGCTCGACTCCGGCAATAATCTTATCCTCGACGAGATTCATGCTCCTCGCCAAACCGTTCCATTTCGGATGACGCCTCTTATTCTGGCGGGAACTTTGCTCACGCACCTTTTCGGCGGATCTGCGGGCCGTGAGGGAACGGCGATCCAGATGGGCGCGTCGGTCGCCGATCAGTTGGCAAAGAAATTAAAACTCTCGGGTGCCGAACGCACAGCACTTCTTATCGCTGGCATGAGTGCAGGTTTCGGCTCGGTCTTTGGTGTTCCATTCGCTGGCGCGATCTTCGGTATCGAAGTTCTCTCGATCGGCCACTTGAGAGTTCGGTCGCTCGTCGAATGTTTAGTGGCCTCTTACGTTGGTCACGTCACCGTTCTTTTGTGGGGAGTTCGACACACGCATTATCTGGCTCCGGTTCTGCCGGCGATCACGATCTCGATTTTAATCTCGGTTGTTTGTGCAGGACTTTTGTTCGGTTTGTGCGCGCGGGCATTTTCAAGACTCACGCACGCGGTAACTTCATTGTTCGAAAAAACGATTCGTTGGGCGCCCCTCAGAGCGCTGGTCGGCGGGGCCATTGTCGTTGCTGGTTACCGCTATTTAGGAACTGACCGTTATGCGGGTCTCGGCGTGCCGATCATCGAAGAATCACTTCGGTCGCTGGGGCCGACCAAAGATTTTTTATGGAAATCGATCTTTACGATTTTGACTCTGGGGTCAGGCATGAAAGGCGGCGAAGTGACGCCGCTGTTATTCATCGGCTCGACGCTCGGAAATAGCTTAAGTCTTCTCCTGCCCGTTTCGTTTTCAGTTTTATCGGCGCTTGGTTTTGTGGGCGTGTTTGCTGGGGCCGCCAATACTCCACTTGCCTGCACGGCCATGGCCATGGAGATTTTCTCGCCGGGTCTTGGCTTACTTGCACTCATGACGTGCTACTCGAGTTACTTGGTCTCGGGGTCTCAAGGGATCTATAAATCTCAGACGATCACGCGGCCAAAATTTTTACGCCGACAAACCAAAGAGTCGCGGTGATGACCCAAAGTAAAGTCCCTTGCAAAAATGGTTTAAAGCCGACACTTCGAAGCGTTTCACGCGTCAGGCCAAGACCAATCAGAAATAGCGTCAAGACAAGCGTTCGCTTGGCGATATTTTCAACAATGTGACCGGCCCCTTGAGTTGCCGGAACGAAGGTAACGACAGCTGCCATCATCAGAAATCCAAGAATAAACCAGGGTCGTTTTGCGTTCGGTTGCGAATCGTGGTGACCTTTTTCGAACCGCGGCTTGAAAAGAGCGCCGATCGCAAGCGTGACCGGGACTATCCACAACGCACGCGCTAGTTTGGTCGTTGTCGCAACCTCAAGTGCCTGCGCCCCGTAAGTCATCGACGCGCCGACGACCGAACTTGTATCGTGAATCGCTAGCGCGCACCAAAGACCGAATTGATGTTGCGTTAAACCAAACGCATGACCGAGTGGCGGAAAGACAAAAAGCGAAACGGCGTTCAGAAGAAAAACAATTCCCAGCGCCACAGAAATTTCGTGAGATTTCGCGCGTAAAACCGGTGCCACGGCGGCTATCGCACTGCCGCCGCAAATGGCCGTACCGACGGTGATGAGAATCGACGTGTCCCTCGGCGTGCGCAAAATCTTTTGAAATAGCCAACCCAGCAGGAAGACCGTCGCCAGACTCCCGACGGTGTATGCCAGACCCTGAACGCCGACCTTCGCGACCGTGATTAAATTCATTCCGGCGCCTAAGCCAACGATCGAGGCGCTCAGCAGGCGACTTGTCCAAGGCTTTAGCGCGCTTTGAAATGGATTGCCGAACAAGACCGCAACCGCGACGCCCGAAATCAACGCGACTCCCGATGAGACGGCCGGCCATAAACACAAGAGAGCTAAAATTGGGATAAGAAATTTCGCAACATCGTATCGATTCATCTATGCTCCTCGCACGATTCTGAGGCCCCGACCTTTGTCGGTCAACCCCTCGGGAAATCGCTCGTGAACTTTGTAGTAGCGCCTGAGTAAAGCTAAGCTAAAGCCACTTCACTGGAGGATCTCCCACATGCTGCGGACAAGCGCGCTTCTACTTTCGTTGTTGTCAGTCACGAGCTTCACCACGGCTGCTTCGGCTGCGTCTCCGTGCGACGAGATCGCTCGGCTTTATGCTTCGTGCGGAAAAAAATTCGACTATGACGGCGACGCTTTCTACTTCAGTTTGAAAAGCGGGCCGCGAACAGCTCTTTGCGACGATGGCCGAAAACTCGTTTACTACGACCGCATGGACGATATGGATGTGGTGTCGATGCTCTCGATTCCATATCAATCGGGCAAAATAGCGCTCCCAGAAATCCGTCAAAATTGGGATCCGGGTCGCTTGCGCAATGAAGATCTGTTGAAAAGCGTTTACGGCGCCAGTGAATCTGAAGCACGCTCTCACCTGGTGAAGGTTTCGTTCTTAAACCAGACGGTCATGTTTAGCTCGCAACTGGGCGCCGCAGCGGCACTTTCTCGCGCAGGCAAAGATCTTCAGGCCCTCGCCAACTCCGATCAGACGGCAGCCACGTTCTTAAAGCCGTTTATGAACGGAAGATACGACTTAAAAGGAAACACGTTCTTCTGGCGCAATGTGCACGGAACACCTCGCCTTTCCGCGCACAGCTTTGGCGCCGCTATTGATTTACTCACAAACGTGGGGCCGATGTACTGGCTCTGGGACGAGATGCGCGATCATCCTGCCCGCGCAAAGTTAGGCGAACAAGCTTACCGAAATGTGAAGTACGTTCCGCCGGCTGCGCCCATTTTCAATCAAAAGGTAGTCGATGTCATGGAGGCTAACGGCTTTGTTTGGGGTGGCAAATGGAACCACTACGATACGATGCACTTTGAGTATCGCCCTGAGCTTTTGCCGAACAGTCACTTTGTCACGTGCAAAAACCTGATGACGGCCCAAGCTTTTGAGAAACCAACCGCTTCGGATTTCGCGCAGCTCATCACTTACAAGCACATCGATCACGACTGATGCCTGCGCATCAGATTCCGGAACTGGTCGAAATCGATATCTCACTTCTGGCTCCTTGACGATTTCGCCCGAGATTGGTTTATTGCCACTTCTCTTCAAGGCGGCGGGCATGACCACTTTTCTCTTCGGTGAAACGACAACTGGCCTTCCGATCATGGGCTACCGCTTTGGCGACGTCGGGCCTCAAGTTTTCGTCCTGGGCGGAGTTCACGGCGACGAAATCGAAGGCGTCTGGGCCGCTCAAGGTCTTCTGAAATCTCTTGCGACTCGCTTTGATTTGAAAATTCGTTTAGCTCTCGTGCCGATGCTGAACCTGGATGGAGTGCTCGTGCGCGAGCGACGTAATGCAAATAAAGTCGACCTTAACCGCAACCTGCCAACTCATGACTGGACGAGCGACGTCGCCACCGAACGCTATTCCCCGGGACTCAAAGCAAATAGCGAATCCGAGAATCAAGCACTCGTCAATTTTCTCGATGCAGAAAAGCCCGCGCTGATCATCAGTCTCCATTCCTGGAAGCCGATGCTCAATATCAACGGTGATTGCCGGCGCGAGGCCGAGGCGATTGCGAAGTCGACGGGTGACATCATCGAAGAAACAATCGGCTACCCCACGCCCGGCTGCCTCGGAACTTATGCGGGCCTTGAGCGCGCGATGCCGACCATCACTTACGAAGTCGAGCGCGGGCTGGCTCAAGCGTCAATTTTAAAAACTCACGTCCCTGCACTCATCGACGGCCTACGTGCCGCTCAAGCGAGAGGTTAAACATGTCTCAAGATTCACGCCGCCTTTTGATTGAAAACGCTTTTGACGCCAAAGCCGGTGCGCCCGACCACACTCATAGCGAGGTGCAAGCTGCGATCACGTGTGCGATCGCCGATCTCAATACCGGAAAATTACGCGTCGTCGAAAAAGGGCCAGATGGTTTCTTCCATCACGAGTGGGTCAAAAAAGCGATCTTGCTGAATTTTCGTATCCGCAAGATGACGATCATGCAGTCGGGCGATTTTAATTACTTCGATAAAATTCCCGTCAAGAAATGGGCCGGAACCGAAGGCGTTCGCGTTGTGCCGCACGCGCTCGTTCGGGAAGGCGCCTACATTTCACCAGGCGCGATCTTGATGCCATCTTACGTCAACATCGGCGCCTTCGTTGGCGCAGGCTCCATGGTCGACACGTGGGCTACCGTCGGCAGCTGCGCTTACATCGGCGCGAATGTCCATCTCTCGGGAGGGGTCGGAATCGGCGGCGTTCTTGAGCCCGTTCAGGCAAAGCCCGTGATCATCGAAGATAACGCGTTTATCGGATCGCGCGCGATTATTGTCGAAGGCGTGCATATCGAAGAGGGCGCGGTCATCGCGGCAGGTGTGACAATCACGGCCAGTACAAAAATCGTCGATGTGACAGGCGAAAAAGCCGTGATTTATAAAGGCCGAGTCCCCAAAAATTCAGTCGTGATTCCGGGTCAGCTGCCAAAACAATTTCCGGCCGGAACGTACGGCGTGCCTTGCGCACTTATTATCGGCAAAAGAAAAGAGAGCACGAATCAAAAGACGTCGCTCACCGACGCTCTTCGCGATTTCGACGTCGCGACATAAGCCCTTTTAGTTGCCATCACCACTTGATAAAATAGCGCCCCGCAGAGCTTCTGCCGGCGACTCACGAGTTGTTTGCCGCGCCGGTATCCAAGCGCTCACGTAAGCAATTCCGCTCGCAACCACTAAGATTCCAAAAACAAACCAAGGCTCAATCGTGGCGGGTATCGTTGCGTCGTAATAAACTTCAGGCAAAAGCGGAATCGGAAACTTGTTGAGCAGCAGCGAGATCACGATTCCGAGCACGAGCCCGGTACCAATGCCAAAGGCCGACAAAATCAAACCGACTTGAATGAAGAGCGTCTGAGTTTTCCGGGGCGAGAGACCGAGACTCATCAGGAGCCCGATGTCTTTTCGCTTCTGCGTGAGAAGTAAAACCAAAACGGTCACGATCGAAAAACTGGCCACGAGCCCAGCGAGCGCTAAGAATACACCCATCGCGAATTTTTCCATTTTGAGCGCGTAGAACAACGACGAGTTGCGATCAATCCAGCTCTCGACTTTCCAACCGCTTTTTTCCAGCTGCGTTTTCAAGGGCTGAAAATCTTGCGCACCCGGAAATCTGACTTCAAAGCCCGAGACACGACTCGGCGAATTTTGAAACGTCAAAAGACTCCGCCCGCGACCGTAAAAAATCACTTTCTCGTCGATGTCGGCCAAGTTTGTAGTAATCAAACTCTTGACCACAGCACGTTCAAAAGGAGGCGCTTCACCGGGAGGTAGCAGCAAAGCTTCGGGCGCAATGAGCGTCACCGTATCGCCCTCGAAAATTCCGAGACCGCGCGCGAGATCGATACCGATCATCACTTCGCCTTTTTGCAAATCCGCCGTCTCACGCGCAATCGGCGCTGGATCAATCGAGCCACTCACTAGAGCTACGGTCGATCCGGCTTTGCGTGTTTCGGTCAAAATATAATTGAGCGTCGCGGCCTCGACACCGCGAGCAACAGCGCCGCCGTAGAGGCCGTCGACCGTCCTGATGATGACGTCTTGGTTTTCGAAGAGGTCAGTTTGAATCTTTGGATCTGTCTTTAATCGTTGATAATCGTTCGTCGCGCGAACGGCGTCAGCAGTCATCGTTAGCGTCGATCCGAGTTGAGTCTGCGTCGCAACAAGATGCGGCTCAACCGCAAGAAGTCGCTTGCGAATCTGATCGTTGAAACCGTTCATCACGCTGATCACGACTACCAACGACAGAACGCCAATCGCGACTCCTGCAATGGAAATCCACGCGACCGTTCGGATCAGGCTCCCCGCGCGACGACTGA
>JAYTHQ010000057.1:0-6583 GCA_043732445.1 Bdellovibrionales bacterium
TGACCTCCATTTTCAAGCTGAACTTCGTGGTTTGTCTTCGCGTCGACGTGACGACTAGCTTGAACTTCGGGCGCCCGAAACGTTCTGTGCGTTTTTAAAGGTTTCGCGATTTTCGGCTCCCGCGCCGGTTTCAAATTCGTCATGCACTGAGGTTTCTTTTCAAGCTCGTTTGAGACCGAGTCGCTGACATGATCTAGGTCTTCGGTTATTGGCCTGACTGATTCGCGCTTCTCGATTTCGGGATTTCTGCGAACAAATTCTTTTTGAACCGCTCGTACACTCTTGCCTCTTTGAAACTTCCTATTCGCCCACGCATGCGCCAAAACAGGAAGAGTGACGGTCGACCTCGAATTCAGAATTTAAGAGGAGCAGTGAATGGCGTACGAATCAAAAAATCAAGGCAAGCGAAAAATTGCGAAATGTTTCGATTAATCACGATCTCAAAAAAATAATTTAGCAAAGTTCTTTTGGTCATCGAATTTACGCTTTTTAGCGGCCAGATTTCGGTTGGTCACTATTGGTGCTCGTGGGTTGAGAGCGCACTCGCTTACCGTGAATCTGTTTCAGCTTCTAAAGCGATTCATCCATAATATCGAAATTGGCGTGAATGCTGTCAAAATCCATTGGATCGTCGATGGCGATCGCTGCAAACAAGAAAGCGCCCTTGCGGACGCCGCTTCTTGTCGAAACTCTGATTTTTTTAAAATTTGTGGTTCGAACACTTTGACTGATGGTGCCTCGGGCCGGACTTGAACCGGCACGCCCCTTTCGGAAGCTCAGGATTTTAAGTCCTGTGCGTCTACCTATTTCGCCACCGAGGCCTTACGGATGGATCCTCATTCATCTCCAACAGGTAACCACTTGTCGAGGGTTAAGCTTTGGGTGCTGAGAAATTGGTCAGCGCGGCGTCAGATCAACGCGCTTGACGTCATAGCCTCGCGCCGTCAGGAGCTCCCTCAGTGAATCAGTGTCGGTTTCGATGTGCGTCACCCCCACTGCAATGAAGGGGTGATGGTAGTGAGCCATGAGTTGATCAATTTCAGGGAGCCAGTTTTCGTTTCGCTTTTTTACGAGACAGCTGTGTTGGTCGGGACGGAAGAGCGAGTCGAGCTTCTCGATATTGCGCGCCTCTGCCGAATCGCCTCGGCGATAAATGACCGCGATGTCGTCTCGTAGCTGAAGCTCTTTGTAGGCGAGATCTTCGCCGTCGAGTACGCGTTTAATATTTGCCGTCACTTGCTCGTCGGTTTCAAGCACGCACGAAAAATCGAGCATTGAATCGAGTTGATCGTCGAGATATTTAAATTTCTTTTTCTGATTTCTTGCTCGTTTCTGAAGTCCATCATCGAGCAGTGTTCGTTCGCGCATTTTAAAATCGTAATCGGGGAGGGCCGTCGGGTGAGCCTCGGACATTCTTGCGAGTGCGGCAAAACTAAAAACTTCTTGCGGCGTAGCTGTCTCTAGAAAAACCTGCGCTTTCGCCTCGCCCAAACGCTGTTGCGACCAGTCCTCAAGGGTTTGATACTCGCTCGGGGTGACTAAATCTTTAATTCGTCGATGCGACATCTCAGCGTAGCGGCGGCGAACTCGCGCTGACGTATTTAAGTCGGCCTCTGTCGCTAAAACGTCAGATGGATCAAAATACGTCCAAAAATCAGACGGCAATTCTTCGGCTTTCACGTCGACGCGAATCGTCCCAAAGAGATAACCCGTCTTATCGTCCTTCGAGAATTCGTAAAGGTACGGGTGAGCCAGCTTCGTCGTGGAGCAGCCCGCAAAAATCAAAAAACTGGCAAATAAGCACAAAGCTCGCATGCTTCAGATTCAATCACGCTGGACTCGGCCGGTCAAATCGAGGCAGGCTCAGGGCTCTATGATGCCTGTCGAGACTTCGGTTGCAAAATATAGTTTTAAAGATCTGATTCGACTGCTTCCTTTAGTTATCAGGCGTTCGGGGTTAATGCTCGTTTCGATTCACCTGGCGCGTGAAGTTTCGTTGCAGCTTTTGAACTATGTCGGTGCAAGATTTCAAGCGAGTGGCCGCGAGGAAACGGCTTCGTTGGTACTTTTGGTGGCGCTCAACTTCTTTTTCGAAATTTTATGGTCGGCTGTTTGGTCGTTTGTCTTGATCTCTGCAACGCGTGCGGCAATTCGCGATGAACCCTTCTGGAGTGAGCGCTCCGCGACTGATTTCAATCAGCTTTTGATTGAAGGCGTGCGCTCGATGGCCTCCGTCGTCTTTCGCCTGCCATTTCTGGTCGTTCCGGGACTGATTGAAATTCTACGTCTGCTGTTTGTTCCGCACGTGGTGCTTCTTGAGCCTCTTTACGCGAAGGGCCGAGTCGATGCCCTCGATCGTAGCCGAGCGGCCATTCGTTCTAAGTGGGGCCTTGTCTTGCTGGTCACGCTTGTCTCGCTCAGTCTTTCGCTGGCGGTCTCGCTCGTTACGCAAGGCGAAAGGGGCGATGCCTGGCTCTGGGAAGCGCCGGGTTTGTTTTTTCTTTCTGCCCTTTTGACGCTTTTTATCAACCTCGTGTATGAAGTCTTTCTGGTCGCCGTTTTCTTGCGGCTGAACCATCAGTTAGCCGCAGGAGATCTCGATGCTCATATTCAACTGGAAACAAATTAAAGAACGCGGCCGTGGCCTCACCTTCGATGACGTGCTCGTGATTCCTGCAAAATCAGAAGTAAAATCCAGGCGGGATCCGGTTCTTACAAGCAAGCTCACCAAAAGCTTCAATTTCGAAACTCCGATCATTAGCGCAAACATGGACACTGTCACTGAAGCCGAAATGGCGATCGCGATGGATCACTTGGGCGCGTTCGGAATTCTTCATCGCTTTATGTCGATCGAAGACCAAGTTTCGCAAGCGAGGCGTATAAGAGAATCTGGCGCGCGCCACGTGGGCGCTTCGATCGGCGTTAACATGGGAGCAAGTGACGATTTCAAAGCACGCTCACGTGCGCTGATCGAGGCCGGCGTCAATGTTCTGACGATCGATATCGCACACGGACACTCAACCTCGATGATCGAAACGCTAAAGTGGTTGAAAGACACGTATGCTTCAGTGCAAGTAATTGCCGGCAACGTCGCGACACCTGAGGGCACGTTCGATTTAATTCAAGCGGGCGCTGACGCCATCAAAGTTGGAATCGGACCAGGCTCGATGTGCACGACTCGTATCATCACGGGCTGCGGAGTTCCTCAGTTAACGGCGATTGCTCTCTGTGCCGGTGTCGCGAGCGAAACTGGAATTCCGATTATCGCCGACGGCGGAATTAGAACCTCAGGCGACATGGTAAAAGCATTTGCGGCTGGAGCTTCATCGGTCATGTTGGGGTCGATGTTCGCGGGCACCATGGAAACTCCTGGGGAAATCAAGGGCGGCCGAAAACAGTATCGTGGAATGGCGTCGAAATCGGCGCAGGTCTCATGGCGCGGCGGCGTGCCTGAAGGCATGGCAGCCGAAGGCGAATCAACTCTCGTGAACGTCAAAGGTCACGTCAAAGACGTGATCCTGGAAATGACGGGCGGAATTCGCAGCGGCATGAGCTATGTGAACGCGACGACCATTAGCGAGATTCGCGAGAAGGCGCGCTTCATGGAAATGACACCTGCTGGAGCGGGCGAAAGCAGAGCGCACGGATTAAACGCCTAGTTCGCCTGAAGTTACACATCTCTCAGTTCCCGGGATCGACCCGCGCGCAACGCTGTTAGAAAAGAAGCTGGGCAACGAGCCAGAGGTTGGCGCCGGTGATAAGTGCGAAGAGGATCCATGAGGTTGTTTTGAATACGGGGCCGATTTTGAAATCGCCCATGAGTGTTTTGTCGCTGCCGAATTTGATGAGCGGGTAGATCGCAAATGGCAATTGAAAACTTAAGACCACTTGGCTAATGACTAAAAGCCGGCCGACCGAGTTTTCGCCCAAGATCCAGATGCCGAGCATGGCTGGAAGTAGCGCCAGCGCTCGGGTGATCACGCGCCTTTTCCAGCAAGGGATTTTTAAATTCAGAAATCCTTCGAGCAAAATTTGGCCCGCGATTGTTCCGGTAAATGTTGAACTCTGGCCAGACGCCAACAGAGCGACGCCAAAAAGCAAGCTTGCGAGACTGCCGCCGACGATAGGGTCAAGTAGGTGATACGCGTCGTCGATGGACGTCACGACACCGTGACCGGTCTGGTGAAAGGCCGACGAGGCTAGGATCAAAATCGCGGCGTTCACCAAAAAGGCGAGAGACAACGATGTGACGGTATCGATCGTTCCTAGCTGAAGAGATTCGCGAATATTTTTTGTCGAGCGACCATTGTTTCGAGTTCGAATGATCGACGAATGTAAATACAGATTGTGCGGCATCACGGTTGCGCCCAAAATTCCGACGGCGAGGTACCAAGGCTCTTGGTGCGCAAACGTCTGAAGGCGCGGAATGAAGCCCGCAAAAACATCGGGCCAGTGCGGGCCGATCATGACGAGTTCGGCGAAAAAACAAATGGCGATCGTCATAATTAACCCAAGAACGATCGCTTCGACTTGTCTGAAGCCTCGCCCTTTGAGCCCTAAGATAATCACCGTATCGAGGGCGGTGATCGCGATTCCGGTGATCATCGAACAACCGAACAAGAGCTTAAACGCGAGTGCGCTACCGAGAACCTCGGCGATATCGCAGGCGACGATGGCGATCTCGGCGAAAATCCAGAGGGTGAGGCGCGTCGGTTTCGCGTAGCGATCGCGGCAGAGTTGAGCGAGATCCTTCTCTGCAACTAAGCCGACACGCAGACTTAAACACTGGAGAACGATTGCCGCGAGGCTCGAAAACAAAACGATCGAGAGAAGTGAATAACCAAACCTTGAACCCGCTTCGATGTCGGTCGCCCAATTGCCTGGGTCCATATAGCCGACGGACACCAGGAGCCCTGGCCCGGCAAAAAGAAAAAGTTTTTTCCAGAACGACAGTCCCGCAGGGACCGCGACCGACGACTGAACCTCGGACGGGCAAAAAGGTGCGGTGGCTGTTTGAGGAAGAAATTTTAACATCGTCCGTTTAGCATGAGACCGGGCACGAAGCCCGGTCAACTAGAAGGCTTATTGCGAAAGAGCTTGGAGGAATTTTGCAGATGCGACGTAAGCCTTGAGGTCAACGATCGGCGACCGGCTCCAGCCCAGGTTCGTCGGCGACGTGCCTGGCTGATCGACGTAGCTGCCCGACTGGAGCATCTGAAGCGTGATCGGTTGAGTGCTGCGAAGAACGAAGTTCTCGGAAGCGTCAGTTTTTCCAAGCGTGTTTCGCATTGCTTGTTCTGCGACGTACCAAGCGTTTGATAAATCCTGATCACGGCACGCCTGAAGCTCAGAGCCTTGGGCGCCCCAGCGTTTTTCTGGGCAATCGCTCATGTCGAAGCTCATTCGGACTGTTCGGCGAAGCATATCAGAGAAGTTCATCGTTTGGTTCGAGCCGTCTGATTTTTTGTAAACAGCCTTGCAACTCAGATCGAGCGAAGCGACGCGGTCGACAATTTGCTGCTGAAACTGCGCGGCTGATCCGGCGTACGTTAATTTCAGCTGGTGCCGAACGCCGAGTTTAAATTTCTGCATGATCTGTTGAGGCAGGCTCGCTGCCGCGTCGCGAGAACGGCCGTCGCGGCTCGGTGTTGCATAGAGCTCCCATGAAGGGTCGGCGCTGTAGATATTCTGAGGCAAAGTCGCCGGGCGTGGCTGACGAGTTAAGCCGGCGTCGATGGCCGCCTGAACGTCAGGAACGCGCTGGCGAAGATTGTCGCACATCGCGGTCAGAAGTGCGCCTGCCGCATCATCAGCAGTTTGAATCACTGAAGCTCCGCTCAATTGTGTGCGAACGAAATCAAAGAACCCGACATCGTTGTAGGCGTGTTTCCAAGCATTCGGATCGACATGGGATTGAGGCGCAACGTTCGTGTTGGGGCCAAACCATTGTTGCATCGACCATTTACCTTGGCGGTAAAGCTCGGCGTCGGTCGCCCTCATAATCTGTGCGCCGTAGAGTGCGCTTTGGCCCGACGGCAAACGATACCAAGTCCCTCCAACGGCTTTCGTCGGGCGGAAGTTGAAGAACCCAAATCCATGATCAGGGCGAGAACGCTCAAGCGTCGATGAATCGATGGGTTTAAATTGAACGGAGTTATCAGGGTGAGCATCGATGGCATTCACTTGACCGTCGGCGAGAACTTCAGTGACGACCAGGATGTGACCATTTGAATGAACAACCGTGCCGGCGTGTATGCTCGATGGGTCAACCGTAACAGGGTAAACATCTGACAAATCATAATTTGGCGTCAATGGACCGACGCGGAACGTCCGTGTCGACCCTTCGTCCATGAGTACTTCCCAGTATTTCAAATAATTTCGCTCGCGGCCCGGTGCCGATGGAATATTCGAAGCTGCCCGGCGAGCAATCCTGTTTCCGTAAGGACTTGAGTCGAGCGGATTCGTCAGATCTTTATCTCGATCAGGTAGTGAGGCGTAGGGCGCCGTGTTCATCGACAGGTCGGCGGCGATCGACATCGGTAAACCATTCTTAAAAGCAAAATAGCTGCGCAAAAAATACGGA
>JAYTHQ010000058.1:0-1894 GCA_043732445.1 Bdellovibrionales bacterium
GGAATCGAGCGAATCGTGCGAACGTTGGAAATGACATTTTCGCCGATGGTGCCGTCGCCTCTTGTGAGTGCGCCAGTCAGAATCCCATCTTCGTAAATCAGTTCGATCGCGAGGCCGTCAAACTTTGGCTCGCAAAAATACGAGACCTCGCCTGCTCTCTCGAGGACTTTACGAACGCGCTCATCAAAGGCGCCGATGTCTTCTGGCGAGTAGCTATTTGAAAGAGAAAGCATCGGGTTTCGGTGTGCGAATTTTTCAAAGGCGTCGAGCGGCTGGCTGCCGACACGTTGAGAGGGTGAGTCGGGCGTCACTAAATCAGGAAAAGCCGACTCGAGATCAAGAAGCTCTTGGAACAGGCGATCGTAGTCTCTATCGGTGAGAGCCGGTCGATCTAGAACGTGATACTCGTAATCGGCCCGACCGATTTCAGTCAGGAGTCTCACGATCTTCTTTTCGGCTTTTTCACGCTCGGTGGCCATCGCCGTACACTAGGGAGCAGGTCAATTCTCGTCAAACATCATTTGATCAACCAAACGCTATTCGCTAGTCTTGCCCACTATGGCAAAAGCCGACGGTTCCGGTCAGTTGACCCTCGAGGTAGTCAAGAAAGTGTCACAGCTTTCTCGGTTGAAATTAAGTGCCGACGAACTCTCGGCGATTCAGGCTCAGCTGTCGGCAGTTTTAGAAAATTTCGAAGAGATTGCGAACGTCGACACTGAAGGCGTGCGTCCGCTTTTGAGCCCTTCAGAAATCGTTCAGACTTTACGCGAAGACGTTGTTGAATCTTTCGAAAGTGAAAAGCTCTTGGAGAATGCGCCAGAAAAAAGCGGTCGACTTTTTAAAGTCCCGCCGGTGGTTTAGAAAATGGATTTAACCCAGAGTTCGATGATCACGATTCGCGACGCGGTTCGCAGCAAAAAAATTTCGGCGGCCGAAGTCACAAAACACTTTCTTGATCGCATCAGCCAAAATGATGTTTCGATTAATTCGTTCGTCACGGTCAATACGAAGGCGCTCGCAGAAGCTGTCGCCGTCGATAAACTCATCGCGCAAGGCCGCGACGCCGGTCCCCTCGCTGGCGTACCGATAGCGGTGAAGGATCTTTTGTGCACGGAGGGCCTAAAAACGACGGCCTGTTCAAAAATTTTAGCTCACTACATTCCACCCTACTCGGCCACGGTAGTTCATAAGCTCCGCGAAGCAGGCGCGATCGTGCTCGGAAAAACGAGCCTCGATGAATTCGCGATGGGTTCGAGTAACGAGAATTCCGCCTTCGGAGTCGTTAAAAATCCCTGGAATCATGACTATGTCCCTGGTGGCTCCTCGGGTGGTTCGGCTGCGGCCCTCGCCGCGCGCCTTGCTCCCGGCGCGATCGGAACCGATACCGGCGGATCGATTCGTCAGCCAGCAAGTTTCTGCGGCGTTTTCGGAATTAAACCAACATACGGTCGCGTGAGTCGCTACGGAATAATCGCATTCGCTTCAAGTCTAGATCAGGCGGGTCCGATGGCACGAACGACGGCCGATTGCGCGGTCATGCTCGAAGCGATCGCGGGAAAAGACAAATACGACGCGACTTCTGCAAGCGTCGCGGTGCCTCAATGGGCAAAAGAAATTGAAAGCGATCTCAAGGGTTACCGAATCGGACTTCCTAAAGAATATTTTTCAGAATCTCTCGATGCCGATGTTTCGCGCGTCACGCAAGAAGCGATCGCGGCGTTGAGGTCCCTAGGCGCAGAGATCGTTGAAATTTCGTTGCCCCTCGTAAAGTACGCGGTACCGATTTACTATTTAATCGCAACAAGCGAAGCGTCGTCGAATCTCGCGCGCTACGACGGCGTTCGTTTCGGCTACCGCTCAAACTTCGAAACAAAACCAGCGAGCGATCTAGAAG
>JAYTHQ010000059.1:0-1886 GCA_043732445.1 Bdellovibrionales bacterium
ACAGCAAATCCAAATGTCACGAGCGTCGTGATCGGTGTCTTGCGAAAACGCGAGCGTCGTCTTCTATCAAGAATTGGCGCAGCCACCAAAGTCTTAAGAGATTTCAAGAAGCAATCGAAACAAACGATCGTAAACGAAGCAGCGCTTTCGCCAGAGCGCGTGAAGTCGCTAAATGATATGGTACTCACGGCCGAAGATTTTATGGATTCGATCCTCCAGCTCACCGATGTCAATTTCGATGAGTGGCGCCGATTTGACGAACCAGAAGGTTCTGAAAAACCTTAAACTCGCGTTAAGCTAAAATTACTTCTGGCGACTTCGCGAGATCGCGAGTCATGTTTTTATGGTGCGCTTCAAGCGTTCCACCGCCGATTTCGAGAAGTTTCGAGTCTCTCCAGAGACGCTCAACAACGTACTCACCGACGTAGCCGTAACCGCCCAACACCTGAATGGCGCGATCGGCGATATTTTTTGCAAGCGTCGCCGTAATTAACTTTACGCCGTCAGAGTCGAGTCGGCCCGACGCCGACGATGACAGACTCATCACGCGTGTTGTGTCGTAGAGATAGGCGCGGCAAGCGCGGTACTCTGCATAGCTCTCGGCAATATGCCGCTGCATCTGCCCAAAATGCGAAAGTGGTTTCCCAAACGCGTGGCGCTCGTTGGCGTAACGGTTCATAGCCTCAAGCGAGCGGCGAGCAATCCCCAACGACATTGCGGCGAGTGCGACACGCTCAATCTCGAGATTTCGCATCATGTGGTGAACAGACGACCCCTCTGATCCCACCAACGCCGAGGCGGGAACATGGCAATCGGTAAAAACAAGCTCTGCGGTGTTTGAGGCACGCATGCCTGTTTTGTCTTTAATTTTTTGCCCGACTTCATAGCCCTTGGTGCCCTTTTCAACAATGAAAGTCGAGAGCTGCGGACGGCCGTTCACTTCGCCCGTTTTTGCGTAAACCCAGACGAGATCCGCGGGAGTACCGGCGTCATCGACGCACCCATTTGTGATCCACATCTTCCGGCCGTTGATCACGTAACCGTTGGCAGTCTTTGTCGCTGTGGTCTCAAGTCCTAAGACATCGGTCCCGGCAGCTGCCTCAGACATTGCCATGCAGCCGACGAGTTCGCCGGTGCAAACGCCAGGCAGATATTTCTTTTTTTGATCGTCGTTACCGTTCACGGCGAGGTTATTCACGAACAACATCGAGTGCGCCAGATAAGCTAAACAAAAACCCGGATCCGAGGCCGACAATTCTTCGTGCACGATTGCTGCCGAGGTCGCGTCCATGGCAGATCCGCCGTACTCTTCGGGAACCGTGATTCCGAGCAGGCCAAGTTCGCCGAGTTTTCTGAAGAGGGGCAAATTAAATTTTTCAGCGCGGTCGTGAGCAAGAGCCTGCGGCTCGACTTCACGGGTCACGAAGTCGCGAACGGTCTCACGGAGCATCTTGTGTTCAGGCGTCGGATTCGAAAGGTCGAAGTCGCGTAAAGATTGATCAATCATGATTTCGGAATGATGGCGATAGCGACTCGCGTTGTCACGCAATTGACTTCATTCGACCCATCGCATTTGATTTTAGGGTTCGTTTCCCTATGGAAGGTCGTTATGAGCAGACACGGATCGTCGTCAAAATCAGAGTCCAAAATTTCTTCAAAAACTCAGGTCGATGTCGCGATTGTGGGGGGCGGGCTGGCCGGCGGCTTGACCGCCTATTTCATGTCGCAAGCGCACCCCGCTCGCTCGATTGCTCTCATTGAAGCGAATGAAACATTAGGCGGCGACCAGACCTGGAGTTTTCACGAATCCGACGTGTCGACAGCGGCTTTCGAAATTTTAAAACCGCTGATCTCGCGCTCCTGGAGTTCAACCACGGTTGAATTTC
>JAYTHQ010000060.1:0-6539 GCA_043732445.1 Bdellovibrionales bacterium
CTGCGATTTTCTCGCGGATTTTCATTTCAAGAGGTCCCATACGACTATCTAACCTCGGGTACCCCGTATGGGCAAGCCCCGCAGTCGCCGTTTCTGAAGGGGCGACTTTGATCTCGCGAACTTTCTGCTATTTTTTAAGTGATTTTCTGGTTGGCGGCGTTGGTATCGAGCTTAGCAAAAAGATCGGCCAACATGTTTTTCCGCTGAGCTTCACCGACCGGCCTGAAGCCAGTCTCAAATGCCGTGATCATTTGCGAAGGAATCTCGAGCAAGAATCTTGATGGAGCGACCGGGCGGAATTGGCCGTAGCGCTTTCGGGTTTTTGCCCGCGTCATAATCAAGCGCTCTTTGGCGCGCGTGACCCCGACGTAAAATAACCGACGCTCCTCGGAGACGTCGCTGCCAAGCGTTCGGTGCGGAATCAGATCTTCTTCGACGCCGATGAAAATTACGATCGGGAACTCAAGACCTTTGCACGCATGCAGCGTCAGGAGTTGAACCTTCGGTGTTTTATCTTCGTCTTCGTTAGCAGCGTCTCTGAGTTCCATGGCGTCGATGAACTCGTGAAGCGTCTTTTCGTCACGAGCGCCTTTTGCAACAAACGCATCGAGAACGCGGCAGAAAATTTCGATGATGTTCCAGCGCTTGTCGAGCGCTTGTCCGTCTTTTGAGGTTTGACCTAAATGATCGCGGTAACCGATCTCACGAAGTTTAGCGATCAGCGTTTCGCCGACCGACTTCGTGGGATCACCCCGCAAAATATCGTCGGGCAGACGATCTAAGATTTTAAAAAAGCCATCAATATTCTCGCCGATTTTAGGCGCGATATCGGTTTTTTTCCAATTGCGTGCGGCCACGTGAAATTTAAAACCGAGCGTCGTCGCGTGAGTATTTAATTTTTCGACGGTCGTTTCGCCAATCCCTCGTGTCGGCGTGTTTAAGACCCGCCGAAAGGCGACTTCGTTTGGCGAGAGCGAGCAGCGCAAATAAGCGAGAATGTCTTTAGTTTCTTTTCGATCAAAAAATCCTGTTCCGCCAGTGATCGCATAAGGAATTTGCGCTTTTCGCAATTGCGCTTCGACCAATCCGCCCTGACCGTTTGAACGGTACAAGATAGCCACGTCCGAATGCTTGTAACCTTTGTCGGAGAAATACCGAATGTGGGTCGCGACTTCTTCGGACTCGATGTCGTCATTTTCATAAACGAAAAGTTCAGGTTTTTCGCCGTCAGGCGCATCGGGATTTGAGCGTAGCGTCTTCCCGTGACGGGCGGTGTTCTTCGCAATAACTTCATTGGCGATCTTCAAGATCGCCGGTGTCGAGCGGTAGTTGCGCTCGAGGCGAATGACTTTGCAGCCCTTAAAGTTTTTCGGAAAATCGAGGATATTCGAAATCACGGCGCCTCGCCAACCATAGATTGATTGATCGTCATCGCCGACAACGGCGATGTTGTTATGGCTATCAACTAGCCCGCGAACGAGGTTGAATTGCGTGACGTTCGTATCTTGAAACTCGTCGACCATGACGTGTTTGAACTGATCCTGCATCTGCTTGAGAATGCGCGGCTCGCTTTTGAAAAGTTCAAGTGGCTTGATCAGCAAACCTTCGAAGTCGACAACGCCAAGACTTTCAAGACGGCGCAGATATTTCGGCAACAAAACTTGCGCCATGATCTCATATTCGTCGGCGCCATTTTGTGGAGTTGTGCGGCCGCGCGAGCGCCAATCGTTGATCGTCGAGAGAACCTTATCGATCTTAAATGAATCTTGCGCGCTGTTTTTAATGTTCGACGACAGCTCTTTCAGAATTTCTTGGCTATCGCCTTGATCAATGACGCCAAAGCCTGACGGAAGACCCGCTTGCTTATGAAATTTGCGAAGCATCTGGAGTCCGAACGCGTGAAATGTTCCGGTCCAAATACCGCTCGCCGAAGCACCCACTCTGGTGGCTACGCGATGCTTTAATTCTCGAGCTGCTTTGGTTGTAAAAGTGAGAACGCAGATTTCTTCGGGCTTTACGTTTGCCGACTGAAGAATCTGGCCGGTGCGTGAAACCAGCACGGTTGTCTTGCCGGTGCCTGCCCCTGCAAGAATCAGTAAAGGGCCGCTCACGTGAAGCGCGGCCTCTCGCTGTTCAGGGTTAAGTCCTTGGGTCCAATCGATCACTGATGTTGAGATTACGTCGTGCGATTGTGAACGAGAGCACGGCCGCCGTCGACAAATGCGACGTCAACTTTTTCAGGCGTCGCGTTCGTGACAAAGCCAATCCCGAATTTCGGGTGCTCGATGGCGTTGGCCAACGTGAACTTTGCTTTCATGTTGTAAGGCACAACGCTGTCGGTCCCGATTTGATCTTTGAGATCAGCCCAAATCGCCGCGTGATCAGGTGTCCGCGATTTTGGCGTGCGCTTCACACCGCTCGACGGTTTTTTAGCGGCTTTTGCCTTTGCGAGTTTGAAGGTTTTCTTGGCGCCGCAAACTTCGCATTTCACCTTCGCGGTCGTCGCATTTGTGTGCGCTACCACGACGAAGTAACGATCGACGCCGCACTTCTTGCAAGGGAGATTGATATTGCGAGCGACGGCAGGCAGCTCGGTCAGATTTTCGGCGGGAGTGACGTTTTCAGACATTTTTTAACACTAACCGAAACTCAGGCCGATGTGTAGACCGTAAGTGGGTCCGAGAGGTCTTTTTGAATAGTCTCTGTACCGTCGAGAAAATAGGGACCTTCGCCTCGCTCGAGGCGACGCTGGAAGTCTTTTAGACTGCCTTCGCTCGTCGGATCGACCATAAAACCGGCCGCTTGATAGCGTTCATGAAAGCCCACGCGGAGCTTTTTGGTAAAAAATGTGGGCCAGATGTTGGTATCCACGCTCACGCGGTACGTCAGGGTTCTCGAATAGGAATGGACCGGCGTGTAGGAGGTCAAGACTTCGAAATCGCCGTAATGCGCATGAAGACGAACAGCGGGCGAGGTCCATTGCGTGACGCCGATGCACGTTTTGACGTTGGCGTACCAAAGCCCGAAGGCTTTCGACAAAAATCCGATCGCGTAAAACTGATCTTGTTTATCGAGGATCGAATTGACCGAACACAAATTGTGCGCGATCCACTCATTCTTTTTAGACATCGTCGGGATAATGATGAAGAGCGAAAGCGGCGTCCACTCATCAGCTTCTTCGATCGTCAGCATGCGCTTCATATGCTCCGGCAGCGTCGCCGTTCGGTGCGCAAAGCCAGCCACAAAGCCCGGCATGATCGCACAGTCGTAAAAGACCCACCTAGGCATCGCCATTCCGCTCGGCCCAAAGGCCTTCGCCTCAAGCGTCAGAATTCGGTCGGCGAACGTCACCTGGTCCATCTCGAGCGGATTTTTGTAAAGCACATCATGCGGAAACCAATCGAGACCCGAATGCACCTCGCCCGGGTTATCGATGCGGTTCTCTGGTCTGACAAAGACATAAGGACGCACGTCGGGATTTGTCATCCACGACAGCCTTGGGTCGGCGAAGATCGCATTTTTGCTCGGTCCAACCGGTCTATTGCTCACAGAGTTTAGAGCGTGCCAGATTCGCCGAGCAGTGGCACCTAGACCAATGGCGGTGCGTCAGCGGTCTCAAACAACCGAAGAAAAGCTCAGTCGGATCAATGAACTTCGCTCGCATGTAAATCCCTGCAGTACGAAAACTGAATCCAAATCAGGGCTGCACTTTTACCGATTCGACAACCGGCAAGAGCACAGCACCAGAAATAAGATGCTGACCGCGACCCTTCTATTGACTGTAAAATAATCCGCTCCGAGACAAATTTAGACGTTTACTACATCGAATCTAAACGTCTGGGCGAAGCTCTGGGCGCGCCACTACGGCACCTTTGTTTCAGTGACGAACTTCATCAAAGTTATTTCCATCGTTCTGATTTTGGCTCTTGCGGTGCTGACCCAACAGGTCATCTCGAACTCTTGGGCCAATCAGGTCTTGAAGGCCGATTACGCTGAGATCAATCATATTAAATACGGGCTTTTTAGCGTCGACGAGTGGAAGAAGCAGCTCGAAGTGATCGTTGCCGATGAAATCAGCGATTTTGACTTGAGTCGATCGAATGAGAAACAGCTGAGAGCTCAGGTTCAAGCGCAGCTCGGGATCCTCATTGATAAAGTTGACGAGCGGATTCATAAATCTAACGAGGGGTCGTTCAAAGGCCGCCTCAAGCAGGCTTTCATCAACGCTGTCGTAAACATGAAAGATATTAAGGCCGGCATTCCACAATACACCGACGCGATGATGGCGGAGCTTAAAAAAGCAAAGACAGAGCGAAAGCTGAAGACAGTCGTCAAGACCGAAGTCGCGAAGGTCTTTAGCAAGACCTACGATATTACCGACCGAACTTATCTTTATAGTGTTTTGGCGCGCGCGGGCACGCTCGATATTCCGCAAGCCAAGGTCATTATCGCCGACCGAATCGGCGAGCGCGAACATCTGATCTTGCAACAGTCGTGGCTGATGATCGGGCTTGCAGTGTTTTTGTTTGTCTTGATTGGTTTCAAGCGCGAAAAGCTGTCGCCGACCGAATATTTTGTGCTGTTGGGCTCACTCATCATGATGCTAGCGGCAGGAGTTGCTACGCCAATGATCGACATGGAAGCAAAGATTTCGTCGATGAGCTTTGTGCTTCTCGACCACGAGATCGGTTTCAAAAACCAAATTCTCTATTTCCAGAGCAAAAGCATTCTCGATGTGTTTTGGCTCATGATCAATCACCCAGATTTACCCATGAAAATGGTGGGCTTGCTCGTCGTAACTTTCAGTATCGTCTTCCCGATCACGAAATTAGCTTCGTCGTGCCTTTATTACTTCGACTATCTCGGGGCTCGAAAAAATCGTTTCGCTGAGTTCTTCGTTTTGAAATCCGGCAAGTGGTCCATGAGCGATGTTCTCGTCGTCGCGATTTTTATGGCGTACGTCGGCTTTAACGGCATTATCTCAAGCCAAATCGGCAAACTCAGTCAGTTTGGTGGGGACATCGATCTTTTAACAACGAACGGTACGACACTCCAGCCGGGATTCTTCTTGTTCTTAACTTACGTTCTTTTAGGGATGACACTCTCGGTGATGATCAGTCGAAAAGAGAAAGCCTCGGATAAGACGCTGAGACCCGGAGTCCGCTCACGTTTTGGTTTCCGCGCTATTTTTTCTGCACCGGCTTCCGTCAGCCAGCGCGAACTGACGGCGATCCCGAGACTCTAACTGTTCTTAATCGGGCCCAACATATCCTCTGCGCGCACCCACTTGTCGAAATCTGCTGGCTTCACGAGGTCCAGCTTTTGCGCGGCCTCTTTTAGGGTCATCTCATGTTCGTGCGCGTACTTTGCGATCTTGGCTGCGCTATCGTAACCTACATGTGGATTTAAGGCTGTCACCAACATCAGCGAGTTGTCGAGATGGCGTTTGATCTGCGGCAGATTGGCTTTGATGCCCTCTACGCAATGCTCCTGAAAACTCTCGCAAGCATCGGCTAGTAAACGAATAGAGTTTAACACGTTAAACACGATCACAGGCTTAAAGACATTGAGTTCAAAGTGACCCGTCATGCCGCCAACCGCGACCGCCATGTCGTTACCAACGACCTGCGCGCAAACCATCGTCATGGCTTCGCTCTGGGTCGGATTCACTTTGCCTGGCATGATCGAGCTGCCTGGCTCGTTCGCTGGTAAATTTAGCTCACCAATTCCCGAACGAGGTCCTGACCCCAAAAGACGAATGTCGTTGGCGATTTTCATTAGAGCGCACGCCATTGTTTTTAAGGTGCCCGACATTTGCACCAACGGATCGTGCGAGGCCAGCGCGGCAAATTTATTTGGCGCCGTGATAAATGGAAGCTGAGTTTCTTTGGCGATGGCGGCCGCAGCCCTCACCGCAAACTCAGGATGAGTATTTAGACCCGTGCCGACAGCGGTGCCGCCAATCGCAAGTTCGTAAACTTGCGGCAACGCCATTTGAATGCGCTCAACGCACTGATCGAGCTGCATGACATAACCCGAAAACTCTTGCCCGAGAGTTAAGGGCGTCGCGTCCATCAAGTGCGTGCGGCCGATTTTAACGACACTCGCAAACTCTTTTGATTTATGAGCAAGTCCATCGCGCAACATCTTTAAGCCTGGAAGTAGGCGTTTATTAACTTGCTCCGCGACCGCGATATGCATGGCGGTCGGAAAGGTGTCGTTTGACGACTGCCCTTTATTGACATCGTCGTTCGGGTGAATGCCTTTTCCACCAAGCGTCTGACCCATTTTTTCAAGAGCCCGGTTGGCGATGACTTCGTTGGCGTTCATGTTTGTTTGCGTGCCCGAACCCGTCTGCCAAACGACGAGCGGAAAGTGCGCATCGAGTTCGCCGTCGATCACTTCGTTGGCCGCGGCAATAATTGGTTTGGCCTTATCGGCCGATAACAACCCCAGTTCTTGGTTCACTGTCGCAGCGCACTTCTTTAAAACTCCGAGTGCACGAATCATCTCGCGCGGGAAACGATCACCACCGATTT
>JAYTHQ010000061.1:0-1882 GCA_043732445.1 Bdellovibrionales bacterium
CCGCGCTGAATTTTCTCTGCGATGATGAGCTCGTTTTTCATCGAGTGCTCCCAGCCGATGAGTTCGGTGACGCGAACTTTGTAACCGAGTGATTCAAGATAGAGGGCGCGAATCACGTTCGTCAGATGCGAACCGAATTCCCGGCGATGAATGCCGTGGCGCCAGAGGTTGCCGAGATCTTTTGGCGGAATCGCGTCGAGCTCACGCGCCACCTCAGCTTGGCAACATGGCACGAGCGCGATGAATTTCGCTTGCTTGCGAATCGCAAACGCGATCGCTTCGTCGGTCGCCGTGTCGCAGGCATGAAGAGCCGTGACCGCGTCGAACTGCTCAGGCACGTCGGCCGATACCGAGGCCTCGAGAATCGAGTGCGGCACGAACGTCACGCGCTCGAATTTGGATCGACTTGCGATGAGTTTTGTCGCGTCGATTAATTCTTTGCGTTGCTCAATTGCGTAGAGACGCGTGTCGGGACGTTCGCGAAGCCAAAGATCGTAAAGCATAAAGCCGAGATAAGATTTGCCGGCGCCGAGATCGGCGATCGTCGTCAAACCTTCAAGGTGCGGCGTGATGAGCTGAATCAGATGCTGAACTTGTTTGAGTTTGCGCCGTGAATCCTGATTGAGTGCGCCTTCGCGGGTCAGAATATTCAAAGATTTCAGGAGGTCTTTCGACTGGCCCGGCCACAGAATGCTGATGTCGTTCGGATTTGGTGGAGGACTGCCTTTGGCCGATTTCTCTTCGTGTTTACGCATGGCGCGGACCCTAGCACCCTTGGGGCCGGCCGGCCAAGTCAGCTTTCCTGAGTTGTAAGAGTTAATCGACCGAGGCCGCTTTCGCGTCGCTCTGGAAGAGCACGAAAATCCAGTGGCAGGAGACTGACAGATCTAGGCGCGAGCGCACCAGCGAACTATCGACGTTTGAAGCGCCCTCCAGCGTGCCGACCTGAGCATCAAAGTAGAACTTATGGCGTTGGCCCAGTGTGCGGTAACCAATTCCACCCTCTAAAATCGATTCGACGTAGCCGGCTTTCGAGCTGTAGGCACTGCGCAAGGCGGTCGCGTAAGCCGACGGAACACCGTAGACGTAGTCCATGTATTTTTCGCTCGCGAAGATCGAGCTGAGGCTCGAAAAAAGATCAAGACGTTCAGCAAAAAAATTCGGCTTTTGGTAGACGAGTTCAAGTTGATAAACAAAACCGCGGTGAACAATCGAATTTATGTCGTCTGCGGAATAGCTTGAGCGCGCCGAGAGTCCGCCTCGCAAAGAAGCACCATCATCCCACGATTTCAGTTCGACGCGAACCTTCGGTCCGAGCTGCACCATCCAACCCAGGTCAGACATGCCCGCACGAGCACTATCATTATTGGACTTCACGGGAAATGCGCCCGATCCGCTGAAGCTCAGATCAAATCCAGTTCTGCTCAGCAATTTTGCGCGCGTGCCGCCCCGATCGGAACGAAGAATGCGGCCACGATAAACGGCAAAGGGAATCGGTAACGCATAAAACTGACTTTGATCCGATCCGGGGTAGTGGCTATTCAGCGCGCCACCAAGACCGAAGCCGAGTTCGTAGAGCGGCAGCCCGCCGTCGACATGCGTGGGCGTCAGATCCGCGGGTCCAACCGAAGCGACCGTACGCCCCGGCGGGAGTTGCCCAAAGTCGTCTTTTGAAGCAAATGCCGTGGAACTCGTCAGCAGAAGAAGGGTTAACAAAATGAATGTGCATCGATGCGCGACCGCGACGGAGATTTGCTTTAGCATTTGAAAGCTTAGAGTAACTTGCGCGGCAGGTCTGACCAAGAAACGACACCGAGGGCTGTCTTGATTCTGGTGTTTGGTCGTAGACGAGTCGAGGTCTTCGCCCTACTCTAGTCGGTAT
>JAYTHQ010000062.1:0-1882 GCA_043732445.1 Bdellovibrionales bacterium
CCGAACGATCGCCTCGATTTTATCAGTATAAGCTTGCGTCATGACAGCGATGTTTTGGTCTCTTAGGCCATGGTCGAGGAACGGAATCGGCGCTTCAAATACGATGACCTGGCGCCCGTTTTCACGGCGGTGCGTGTAGCAGGGAAGAACGGGCGCTCTCGTGCGATCGGCCATTAACGCGCACCCCATGGCGGTCCCCGTCTCGCGACCGAAAAAGCGCGTACGCACGCCAATCGGTGGACCCATGAATTGATCGAGAACGAAAACCACGATTTCATTTCTCTTCAGCGCACGTAAAATATCGAATGAACTTTTCTCGGCGGAAATGAAGCGTGTCCCGAGTTTTCGGCGCATGCCAAACCAGAGCTCATTCAGCCATTTCGATTTAAACTCTTTTGAAATTAAATTCATCGCGTAACCTTTGCGCGATAACGCCGCGACCGCAAAATCACCGTTTCCCAGGTGAAGGGTCATAAAAATCACGCCCTTCTTCTGGTCTAAAGCGGCGCGAAGATGCGGCTCGCCTTCAATCTCGACATACTGATCGACATTGACTGACGTCAGGAAAGGAAAAAGAAAATATTCGATCAGCGTTTGACCCATCGATTCAAGAGAGGCTCGCGCGACCGCTGTTTGCTCAATTAAAGATTGATCTGGGAAAGCGATCGCGACGTTCTCGATAGCAATCTGTCGCCGAATTTTCAAAACGTCAAACCAGAGCCAACCCACCATTGATCCGAGCGCCAGCTGCGCCCGTCGAGGCAAGCTCCAGACTAAGAACGCCACTGCTTGACTAAGTAAGCCGATCAACAGCTTCAAAGAAGCCTCCAAGGTCACTGAGAGGGGTGGCATGAAGGCGCGTCACGTAACAAGGAATCTTCGGCCGCCACAGTGCCAGTTTAACGGCATCTTTTTCAGTGACCACGATGGCCTCGGCACCCAAAGCCAGCGCTTCACGCTCGGCTCTCTGAAGTTCAGCTTCGCTAAAAATATGGTGATCGGAAAATTGAAAGTGCGTCACGATCTGCACGCCTTCTGAGCTGCGAACGAGTTCCTCAAAAGTTTCGGGGCGTGCGATCGCGGACATCAAGGCAACTCGGTGTTGGCGGAACTGAGTCGGCGAGTCCGGAGCTTTCAGGAAATGTGACAAACTCCCGGGAACTGCTTCTTGTGTTTGATTTTCATTCAAGGCCACCACACCAGCGAGGCTCATGGAAAATTCGTAAGTCGTAAAATTCATGTTTGAGAGTTTTGCCGTTGCTTCGAGCTTTTTTCTCAGCCAATTTAATCGCGTACTCTCAGCAGCATTCACTTTTGAGATAAAAACAAAATCGGCACGTTTCAAAGCGGCGAAGGGCTCTCGCAAGCGACCCAACGGCAGCGCCCGGTAATGCCACCGAGGCGCCGTCGCATCTAAGATCACGACATCAAGCGATCGTTTCAGACGGCGATGCTGAAAAGCATCGTCGGCAATCACCAGATGTCTCATCGCCGAATGAACATTCGTTTGACGGAGCTGGTTTAAAAACGCGATCGCTTCCGGGCGCTTCGCACCGACAACGACGGTGCTGGCAGAATGCCGAGACGCCAACCACGCGGGTTCGTCGCCGAACTTTCGTGACGTCTCGGTGATGGAGCTTGCGACGACCCGTGCAGGGCCGCGCTCGCTGCCGCCGTAACCTCGACTGATAATCGAAACCTCGTAACCGCGTAACGTGAGTTGAGAAGTCAAAAAGGACGTGATGGGCGTTTTACCCGTACCGCCAGTCGTTAGATTTCCGACGCTGATCACAGGCGTTTGCGTATCGACCTCGACTAAGAACCCAAGGTCATAGAGCCAGCCGCGAGCGTTCGCAACGACGCGAAATAAAACCGCCGGTAG
>JAYTHQ010000063.1:0-1876 GCA_043732445.1 Bdellovibrionales bacterium
AAAGTCGATTGAGCGGAGATTAGCGACAAAGCGTGACACTCTCGAGAGGCAGCGTTCGCCGGCTTCCGAAAAACCGAAAATGATGGAATAGCGCAACCGGCTACATGACCGGGATGATCTGAATCTCGGGATCGAATTGTTCCTGTAAAATTCCCTGAATGGCATCGAGCGTGGCCGACGTTGAGCTCGGGCAAGTTCCGCATGCGCCTTCGTAACGAACCTCGAGATTTTTGCCTTCAAGCTTCACGACTTGAATATCGCCGCCGTCGCCTTGCAGATACATACGAACCGTATTGTCGAGAATCTCTTCGATCTTCTGGATATCCGCCGGTAGTTTTGAGCGATCGACTTTTTTCTTTTCTGATTCGACTAAAAAACCCGGATCGTGTACCGGCAAACGCGTTTGCAAGACCGACTGCACCTCAAGCTTTAAGGTGTCGACGTCTGAATCATCGGCGTAGGTCACGGTCACGACATTTTCGAAGAAATGAAGCTGTCGAACCCCTTCGATCATGAAGAGATCCTCGGCGAGTCGGACTCCAATCGCTTCGCTAGGTCGGGCGTAAGTCGCTTTTCCTTCGCTCTTGACCGGAACATTGACGACGAACTTCAAGGCGTTCGGATTTGGCGTCGGCTGCACACGAACCATGATGTCTTGAACGACGGTGGTCGACATTAGAAAAACTCCTTGGCCTTCATGAGACTGTTTTTGAGACTATCGATCTCGTCGACCGTATTGTAGATCGAGAACGAGGCGCGAGCGGTGGCCGGAATTCCAAGACGACGCATCAGCGGTTGGCAACAGTGGTGACCCGCTCGAATCGCAATGCCCTGCTGATCGATCAGTGCCCCAATGTCAGACGGATGCGCGCCTTCCATCGTAAATGAGACGATCGCAGTTTGCTCTCTCGGAGAGCCGATGATCTTCAAACCCGGAACTCCCGGCAAAACTTTAAGTGCGTACGCCAGCAGCTCTTTTTCGTGGGAGTCGATCGCGTCAAACCCCAGTCCCGCAACGTATTGAAGCGCCACGTCGAGACCAACGGCGTCGGCAATTGACGGAGTTCCGGCCTCAAACTTATGCGGGACGGCGGCCCAGGTTGTTTTTTCCCAGCTCACTTCCGCGATCATGCTTCCGCCGCTTTGGTAGGGCTCCATTTTCTCAAGGAGCGCCATCTTTCCGTAAAGGATGCCGATTCCGTAAGGGCCAAATATTTTGTGACCAGAAAACGCCATGAAATCACAGTCCCATGCCTGCACATCAACGATCTGATTCGAAATAGCTTGAGCCGCGTCGATCATCACGACCGAACCTTGCGCGTGGGCCGCATCGATGAATTTTTTGACCGGCACGACAGATCCCAACACGTTTGACGTTGCGGTAATCGAAACCATTTTTGTTTTGGGCGAAAGAAGCTTCGTGAAGGCATCGAAATCGAGATCCCCGCGTGCGTCGATCGGAATGACTTTGATCTTCGCGCCCTTGCGCTCGGCAATCATCTGCCAAGGAACAATGTTTGAGTGATGCTCCAGCTCCGAAAGAATGATCTCGTCGCCCACCTTGAGATTCGCTTCGCCCCACGCTTGCGCTACAAGATTCACCGAATCAGTCGTCCCACGCGTGAAAATCACTTCTTCGTGAAGCGCGGCATTCACAAAACGACGCACAGTTTCGCGGGCGGCCTCAAAGGCTATCGTCCCTTGTTCAGCGAGATAGTGGGCGCCCCGGTGCACATTCGAGCTTTCATTTTGGTAGTAGCGAGAGACGCGGTCGATGACGACGCTGGGCTTTAAGGTTGAAGCCCCGTTATCGAGATAAACGAGCGGCTTCCCACGAATTTCGCGACTGAGAATCGGGAAATCTGCGCGAATTTTT
>JAYTHQ010000064.1:0-6513 GCA_043732445.1 Bdellovibrionales bacterium
CTAGTCTAGAATCTTCCTTTTTTTTAATAATTGCTGGTTTCTAAAAACTTTTACGTGCGAAGCTAGACTCGACTAGAGACAGGGAGTCGATTCATGAACGTACTTTTGACCGGCGGCGCAGGTTTTATTGGCCACCACCTCTCAGCCCATTTCTTGGCGCAGGGGCATCGCGTCACCGTGGTTGATAATCTATCGACCGGCAGCCGCGCCAACCTCGCGCCATACTTGAGACACTCGAATTTCAATTTTATTGAGGGCCGAGCGCAAGACGCGATTTTGATGGAGCCATTAATTGAAGGCGCATCTGTCGTTTTTAATTTGGCGGCGTCGGTTGGTGTGCAAAAGATTTTTGCGGATCCGATCGAGTGTATCGAGAACAACACCGAAATTGGCTCGGTCATTTTAAAATTGGCCTCGAAATATCAGCGCCGATTGTTCATGTTTTCGACGTCAGAGATTTATGGGAAGAGCGAGAAGTTCCCGTTCAGCGAGGACTCGAATATTACGATGGGGTCCTACGATAAGTTGCGCTGGAGCTACGCGTGCTCAAAAGTTTTAGATGATTATTTGGCTCGGGCTTATTTCGAAAAGCGCCAGCTGCCGGTCACCATGGTTCGCCTCTTCAACACGATCGGCGTCAATCAGGTCGGCCAATACGGAATGGTCGTGCCGCGTTTCATGGTTCAGGCGATGAATGACCGTCCGTTGACTGTTTTTGGGAATGGCGCGCAGACCCGTTGTTTTACCGATGTTCGAGATGTCGTTCGCGCGCTCGACCTTTTAATCACAAATGAATTGAGTGTCGGCGAACTCATCAACCTCGGAACACATAACGAGATCTCGATGCTTGATCTCGCGCGCAAGGTGATTGCAAAGACTGGCTCGAAATCGAAGATAGAAATGGTTTCTTACGAAGAAGCTTACGGCGCTGGCTTTGAAGACATGGAACGGCGGGTGGCCTCGGTCGCCAAACTGAAATCAATCGCCGAGTTCGATTTTAAACATAGTCTTGATCAGACCCTTGATTGGGTTCACGAGGGTCTCTTAAGACGCTCGCCAGAAGGTTCTCAGCACGTCCATTTGGCGGTTTAACGAATGACGACCGTGGTGCTCTTTTTCGCTACGATCTTGGTTTCGCTTTTGGCCTGTTGGCTGGTGATCCGCTATGCGCCGCGCTTGGGCCTGCTCGATCAACCAGGTGGGCGCAAGATGCATTCAACGCTCGTACCCAGGGCTGGCGGTTTCGCCATTATCTTTACTTACGTGGTTTTTGCGCTCGCTACACGGCAGTCACTTTTGACACTTATGTCTCTGGGCGCAGTCTTAGTTTACGTTGGCGGTTTTTACGATGATCACCGGCCGGCGAACACGGTTCTGATGAAACTCGCATTTCAGTTCTTGGGTGCGCTCATTGCGACGCTCGATCTTTACCTGAATCACGGTTTAAACCTTGGTCTGTCAGTCGTTTGTTTTGGGTTTATTCTTTTCATGATAAACGCGTTCAATCTCATGGACAATATGAATGGTCTTACGGCTGGCATGACGGCAGTTTTACTGGCGGCTTTTTGCGTGATGAATCTCGTCAGCGTCACGCAAGTCGTGATTCTCTGCGGCGCGCTCCTCGGGTTTTTAATTTTGAATTATCCGTCAGGCCGGATTTTTCTCGGAGATCAGGGCAGTCAATTCTTGGGTTATCTCACCAGCGTCTTTGCTGTTCGTGCCATGATCGATCGCTACGAATCGGCCCCATCAATGCAAATGCTCGCATTCTGCGTGGTCTTTTTGTTTATCGCATTTTTACCTTTTCTGCTCGACACGGCTGTCGTGACAGCCATTCGTGTCTACAATCACAAACCCATCACTAGTGGTGATCAAAATCACCTTTCGCACCAGCTTCTTCGCCGCGGCGTCAAGGGCACTGCCGTGCCCTTACTCATGGTGGGCTTTCAGGTGTTGTGTGCGTTCGGAAGCTATGCCTGGCTGATGCGGTGAAATAGCCGCAAACTGCGGCGCTGGCTTCTGAAGAGATGAAACGAATTTTGAAATGAGACATGAGATGAACTTGCCGGCTCGCGAAAAAGAAAAACTAAAGCAGACGAGCTATCGGTGGATGGTCACGGGGGCAGCTGGTTTCATTGGTTCGCACATCGTCGAGGCCTTGCTTAGCATGGATCAGTCGGTGATCGGCATCGATAACCTCTCAAACGGCCGTATGTCGAATATCGCCGAGGTTCTTGCGTTGGTAACGCCAACTCAACGCGAGCGATTTGATTTTCGCGTTGGCGACATTCGAACTTTAAATGACGCAAACTTTGAAGTCGGGGCGCCCATCGACTTCATTCTTCATCAGGCCGCTTTGGGCTCGGTCCCTCGTTCGATCGAGAATCCGATCGCGACGCATGAAGCGAACGTCACCGGAAGTTTACACGTTCTGCAGTTCGCACGCGCTCAGGCTGTTAAAAAAATCATTTTCGCATCGTCGAGCTCGGTCTATGGCGATAGTGCGCAGTTCCCGCAAAAAGAATCCAACGTCGGCCGCCAGCTTTCGCCTTACGCAGTTTCAAAGCGCGCCACCGAACTTTACGCAATGAATTTCGGTGAGACGTATGGTTTGCCGGTCATAGGGCTTCGCTATTTCAATGTGTTTGGTCCGCGCCAGCGGCCTGATGGACCGTACTCGGCCGTGATTCCGCGCTGGATTGCGGCGATGTGTAAAGGTGAGCGACCAGTCATCAACGGTGACGGACGCGTTTCGCGCGATTTCTGTTTTGTTAAAAACGTCGTGAAAGCCAACCTTCTCGCTGCGCTCGCTGAGGCGTCCTCCTCGAACCAACAGATTTATAATATTACGATGGGCGGATCCACGAATCTCTTGCAGCTTTATGAGTGTCTCGCCGCCAATCTTTCCGACATCGCGGGCATACGGGTCGGGCCGCCGATGTTTCAACCATCTCGCCAGGGCGATCTTCAGCGTTCGCAGGCCGATGTCGAACTGGCGAAAAAGAATCTGAATTACTCCCCAGATGTCAGCGTTGAGGATGGACTCCGCGCAACATGCGAGTGGTACGCCAAACTGCTCACAAAACAAGCTACCGCGGAGTCGCCAGTTTGAAAGCACCATTGCGATTCGCAATTATGATCGATAGCGCATCTATCCCTGCCTGGGCGACCGAGGTTGTTCGCGAACTCTCGAATTCAGATTTTGCGATGCAAGTTTGTGTGCTGAAGATTAAGAGATCGGTCGACGCAGTTTTCTCGCCCTCGACGATCGTGCAAACGAGTACCGAGAGTGCCTTTGATCTTGTTGGCCACTGCGAGAAATCAGAGATCGTTGGGAAGTTAAAGAGTCTCAATCTCGATGTCGTGTTGTCGCTTTGCGCTCAAACACCGAGCGAGGATTACGCCTGCGTCGCGAAGCGTGGATGGTGGCGCTTTAGATTCGGCACGACTTATGAGGCAGATGGTATTGGGATCGACGAGATCTGCTTGCTGAAGAAAAAACAACATGTCGCACTGGAACAGATTGCCTTCGAGAACAGTCCAGCGGTCGACCTAAAACGCGGAAGTTTCAAGGTTCTCTCTCATTCGGTCGCTCGTCATCAAAATGCGATTCTGGCCCAGTGCTCATCTTGGCCCGCGGCCGTGATGCGCCAGATGGCTTGTGGTCTTGAGTGGACGAAGCCCGTTTCATCCGTCGAGCTTTCTGCAGTTTCAAAAACTAAGAAACGGTTTGCGTTTGCGATGTCATTCGTTAGCCGATTGAAATTCGCGCTAGATCGTGTACGACGTCAATTTGTTTATCAACGCTGGAACGTAGGCATGTTTGAGGCCCCGTCCGGCCAAGCTTTCGACAGCTCACAACTTCAGAACGTGAAGTGGTGGGCTCAGTCGCCCGATTCTTTAAGCGTGGCTGATCCGTTTCCGATCTACGTCAATGATCGCCTCTACGTCTTGGCTGAGACTTTTAATCACGTTGATCATATCGGCACGATCTCTGCCTTTTTACTCAGTGATCGCGGTGAAGTTTTGGAACAGCAAGAAGCGATTAAGTTCCCTTGTCATCTGTCATATCCGTGTCTCGTGCAAAGCGATGGTCGCATCTACGCGACGTTCGAGGCCCTTGAGAGTAATGAGCTTGCGATCTATCGTTGCGATCGCTTTCCGAACGTTTGGACGCGACTGAAGGTTGTCGTTCAGAATGGTAAGTTTGCGGACCCAACTCTCTTTGAGCATCAAGGGCGTTGGTGGATTTTCGCGACACAGTACGATCAGTATTCTGAAGGCAACAGTCTTTTAAACGCTTGGTATTCCGAAACCGGAATCGACGGCGAGTGGCATCCGCACCTCATGAATCCTATTAAGTGCGATGTTGAATCAAGTCGGTCAGCCGGCACGCCGTTCAGTTTTGATAAAAAGTTTTATCGCCCTTCACAAAATTGCGGCAGCTCTTATGGTCAATCTGTTGTCATTAACGAAATTCAGCGGCTGACGCCGACTGAGTTCATCGAAACTCATGTTCGTGACATCCAGCCGGGGGCTAGATTTCCTGACGGGATTCATCACTTGGGCCGGGCGGGGCGCTGGCGAACTATCGACGGCCGGCGCGACGTGGTCTCGGTGGCGCTGGGTTTTAAAAAGCTTTGGTTTAAATTTAAAGTCTGGAGACGGGCGTCACGTTTTGGTGCGCTTGCACGTGAACGTCGCCTAGCGCGTTGGTCGGCAAAGCCGACGCTTCAGCCGCAGTTTCATGCGGTCACGGATCATAGCGATGACCTCTAATATGAAAAAGCTTTTTCATTATCTCTACTATCAATCGTGGCGTCTTGGGTTGTGGACGCCGGCCGATCGTCGTTTCCTGACCGAGAGAATTTTTTCGTTTTTTTCAAGCGACGTGTCGGTGAAGCGAATCCTCTTTGTAGGAACACACTGCTACACCAAATCTTATGAGCGATTTTTTCGTGGTCAGGCATTTGTCACGATTGATCGCGATCCGGCGATGTCGAAGTTTGGGGCGCGTCGGCATAAAACTCTTGATGTTACAGTAATGGATGAGTCCGGTTACGACGTTGTCCTTCTGAATGGTGTCATTGGCCACGGGCTCGACTCAAATTCGCAAATCCGTCTCGCCGTCGATAAGTTAAGGGCGGCACTAAAGCCTGATGGTTGGCTGGTTGTGGGAACGAATCGGGATGGCTTCACCGCCGATGTCGAAACACTCTTTGCGCAGTTTTTTAAACGCGTTAGTTTTCCGCCTACGGCCCAGCAGGTTCATCGGTTCTCGTTTCCGCTGACGTCACAGATACACGAATATCGGTTTTTTAGGTTTCAAGATCAACTTTCGGGAGCATTGAATGCCAACGCCTATTCAGATTAGAAGAGTTTCGGTTATCGGTCTTGGTTACGTCGGTCTGCCGGTGGCGGTCGCGTTTGGCCAGCAGAGCGAAGTGATCGGTTTTGACATTAACAAAACCCGAATCCAAGAGCTTAAAGAGGGTCGGGATCACACCGGAGCGGTCACACTAGACGAGCTTGCATCGGCGCACGTGTTCTACACGGCAAATGAATTTGATTTAGCTCGCGCGAATTTTCATATCATTGCGGTGCCGACTCCGGTCGATCGCGCCAACCAGCCTGATTTTACGCCCCTTGAGCTCGCGTCGGAAACGGTCGGGGCTATTTTGAAAAAGGGCGACATCGTCGTGTACGAGTCGACCGTTTTCCCCGGCGCGACCGAAGAGATCTGCGTCCCGATCCTCGAGGGCCTCTCGGGTTTAAAAGGCGGGGTGGACTTTAAAGTCGGCTACTCGCCAGAGCGCATCAATCCGGGCGATCTCGAGAAAACCTTCACTAAAATTCGAAAGGTCGTTTCGGGACAAGACGCCGAATCTCTCGAGATCATTGCGCAGACTTATGGGTCGGTTGTTGAAGCGGGTGTTTTTAAGGCGTCTTCGATCAAGGTCGCCGAAGCTGCGAAAGTCATCGAGAATACGCAGCGCGATCTGAACATCGCGCTGATGAATGAGCTCGCGATTATTTTTGAAAAGATGAATATCCCGACCGGTGACGTCCTCGAGGCTGCGGGTACGAAGTGGAACTTTTTGAAGTTCACTCCGGGACTTGTCGGCGGGCACTGCATTGGTGTTGATCCTTACTATTTGACCTACAAGGCCGAACAGCTGGGTTATATTCCGCAAGTGATTCTCGCGGGCCGGCAGATCAATGACGGCATGGGAAAGTTTATTTCCCAAATGGCGGTGAAGAAAATGATTCGTGCGGGGCAAAGTGTGTATGGCTCGCGTGCGCTGATCCTCGGTATCACCTTTAAAGAAAATTGCCCAGATACCCGAAATTCTAAAGTCGTCGACATCATCAAAGAGATGCGAGAGTACGGCGTCATCTGTGATGTTCACGACCCGCGAGCGAATCCCGCCGAAGTCGAGCGAGAATATGGGGTTCAGACGGTCTCGTGGGATTCGGTTTCAAAGGCGAAGTACGACGTGATTATCGGCGCGG
>JAYTHQ010000065.1:0-1871 GCA_043732445.1 Bdellovibrionales bacterium
CGTTTCATCTCCAAAGTCATGTCAGCAGCTCCAATTATGTCTGCGATTAAAGAAAATAAAAACCTGAAAAATAGCGAGGGCGTGGTTCAGCGATTGGCCTTTGGTCCGATAAGTCTCTAGACGAACACCCGAGCCAAAGGAATGTGAGATGTCGCAAGCACCTGCAGCTAGCCCAGAAGGGGCCGGCAAGCCCAAGAGAGATCGCAGCAAGCTGATGCTTCCACTGTTTGCGGTCTTGAACCTTGTCGTTCTGGGTGGTGGCGCATTTTTAACGTATCAGTCGACGATGGCCTACGAGCCACCAGAGCTTCACGAAGCTCAAGCAGCGGCGGAGCTGAAGAAAGAGCGTGAAATAGCTAGTGCCGGACCCTCGGTCCTTTACACGATGCCGGGATTTGTCGTTAACTTAGCGGGTCAACCCCGCCGCTTGATTAAGGTCGAGATGACCTTTGAGATGCTCGATAAAGATGGCTTCGAAGAGATCGTTCGAAATTCGCCGCTCGTGCGTGACCAGGTCATGCGAATCTTAAACCGAAAAACGTTTGACGACGTTGAAACGATTCAAGGCAAGCTTGCGTTGAAAGACCAGATCTCTGTTTCGTTGAACAGCTCGATGAAAGCGGGCGTCGTCAAAGATATCTACTTCGGTGATTTCTTAGTTCAGTAATCGCCCGCTTAAAAAGACTCAGTAGCTCCAGGGGTATTTCTTAAAGTCTCGGGCGCGCTTTTCGACAAAGGCGTCGCGGCCTTCGTTGGCTTCATCTGTGCCGTAGGCAAGACGAGTCGCTTCGCCGGCAAAAAGCTGCTGGCCAACAAGTCCGTCATCGCAAAGGTTAAAAGCATACTTCAGCATGCGAATCGCGGTCGGGCTTTTCGTTAAAATTTCTTGGGCCCATTCAAGCGCTGTCACTTCGAGATCTTTGTGCGCAACGACTTTGTTGACCATACCCATCTCGAATGCGTCTTCGGCTGAATAATTGGCACCTAAAAAAAAGATTTCGCGCGCGCGCTTTTGGCCAACCATACGGGCCAGATAAGCCGAGCCGTAACCGCCGTCAAAGCTTGCGACATCGGCATCGGTTTGTTTGAAAATAGCGTGCTCGCGCGAGGCGATCGAAAGGTCGCACACGACGTGCAGCGAATGACCACCACCAACCGCCCATCCTGGAACGACCGCGATCACGACTTTGGGCATGAAGCGAATTAGGCGCTGAACTTCGAGGATGTGTAAACGCCCGAGTCGCGCGAGGTCGGCCGCCGACGGAGCCGAATTCTTATCGGCGCCGTCGTACTTGTAACCGTCTTTACCCCGAATACGCTGATCGCCGCCGGAGCAAAACGCCCAACCGCCATCTTTCGCCGATGGCCCGTTGCCGGTAATGAGAACGACGCCGACGTCGGCACTTTGCCGAGCGTGTTCGAGCGCTAGTAAAAGCTCGTCGACCGTTTGGGGCCGAAATGCGTTTCGAACCTCGGGCCTATTGAACGCGATGCGAACCACCCCTAAAGTTTTTGAGCGGTGATAGGTAATATCTTTAAAATCGAAACCCTCAACACTCGTCCAGAGTTTTGCGTCAAAAATAGCAGAGACCGTCGTTACGTTTGCCATTAGAAATTTGCTCCGAGGTTAAGTCCGATCAAATCGGACGTGTTTTGCGGTTCATAAAAATAGCCGGGTTGATTGTTAAAAATCACCGCGATTCTTTCAGATTCATTCATCGTCCACCGCTGGTAATACGGTTCAAAGTGAAGAGAGTACGATCGGAAGTCGCGGCGCAAAGAAACCATCGCTCGATACCCGAGACCTGAGTTTTTCATCTGTAGATCTGAATTCGCAGAATTGAGGTCGCTGAGTTGATTGCGAACGAGGC
>JAYTHQ010000066.1:0-1870 GCA_043732445.1 Bdellovibrionales bacterium
GCGATTCAGATGATCATCAATAAAGAATTTGGCGAAGCTAAGAACGAAAATCCGATGCAAGGCTCGTTCTTTCACGAAGAACTGACCGAACTTGTCGACGAAGCGGTGTTGACCGAGTTTTTGCGCATCAACGAGCGTGGCGGCGTCTTGGGCGCAATGGAAACGCAATATCAGCGCGGGCAAATTCAAGATGAGTCGATGCTGTATGAGCACCTGAAGCATTCGGGGGAATTACCGATCATTGGCGTCAATACGTTTATCGATCCAAAAACGATGGCGGCTGGTTATGTGCCGCCAAAAATCGAATTGGCTCGCGCCTCGTATGAAGAAAAAACGGCACAACTCACTCGCGTTCGAGCATATCAAAAGGCGCACACCGCAGACGCCGCGCACGAGCTAGCCAATTTAAAGCGAGCGGCACTCGCCGGCGAGAATATTTTCGATGCCCTGATGTCGGCTGTGCGGGTTTGCTCGCTTTATCAAATGTCACAGGCTCTCTACGACGTGGGCGGGCAGTACCGCCGCAATTTGTAATGCGGATTCTCGTGTCGGGGTTTGAGGCTTTTGGCGGCGAGTCCATCAATCCGACCCATCTTTTAGTTGATGAGCTTCGCGCCGGCCGCATCGCGGTGCCGGCCGCGCTCGAAGTGAAGGCAGTCTTGTTGCCGGTAGGTTTTGAGTCAGCGTTCGATTCGCTTACAAAAGCGATTCTCGATTTCAAACCGCAAATAGTTTTGAGTCTAGGTCAGGCGGGCGGTCGGCAGAGCGTTGAACTTGAGCGCGTTGCGGTCAACATAATCGATGCCGAAATTCCCGACAATGATGGCAGGCAGCCTCGCGATGAGCATATAAATCCGACTGGTTTATCGGCGTATTTTTCGACTTTGCCGCTGAGGCAAATGGAGAACGCATTAACGCTTGCGCAAATTCCCGTTCGAATTTCAAATTCGGCAGGTCTTTATGTTTGCAACTTTCTGTTCTACCGTCTGCAAGAATTCTGTGGAAGTGCTGCGTCGACCGTAACCGCAAGCGGTTTCGTTCATTTTCCTTATCTTCCTGAGCAGGCCGCAAAAAACTCAGGTACGCATTCGATGAGTCTAGAAACAATGAAGCGCGCGCTCCAAATACTTTTGGAGCAGCTGCGCTGAAAGCTGCCACGTGCTAGCTGATTTTTAGCTGTCGGAGAGTTCCATCTTCGCGATCGTATTCAGCTGCATGTTGCTCGTTCCCTCGTAAATCTGGCCGATCTTTGCGTCGCGCCAGAATTTTTCGACCGGATACTCTCTCGTGAAGCCGTTGCCCCCGAAAAGATCGATCGCCATTGAGGTAATTTTCTCGGCCGTACGAGACGAGAAAAGTTTCGCCATTGCGGCCTCTTCGATAAACGGTTGGCCGGCATCTTTCAAGCGAGCGGCGTTGTAAACCATCAGGCGCGAAGCTTCGAGCATCGTGCGCATTTCGGCTATTTGAAATTGCACGCCTTGAAACGACGCGATCGATTTACCGAATTGTTCGCGCGATTGAATGTAGCTTTTCGCGGCGTCGTAAGCGCCTTGCGCGATGCCAACCATCTGTGCGCCAATTCCGATTCGACCTTCATTTAAAGTTTCGATCGCGATTTTATAGCCTTTGCCGACGTCGCCGAGAATATTGGCTTTAGGGACTTCGCAATTTTCAAACAGCAGTTCTGTTGTCGACGACGCGCGAATGCCGAGCTTGTCTTCTTTTTTTCCGACCGTGAAACCTTTGAACGTTTTCTCGACGATAAAAGCCGTGATGCCTTTGTAGCCAGCGGTCGGATTCATGTTCGCAAACACGATATAAGCACCGGCTTCTTTGCCGTTCGTGATCCAGAGTTTAGAGCCGTTCA
>JAYTHQ010000067.1:0-1863 GCA_043732445.1 Bdellovibrionales bacterium
GTTGAGTACTTCCTCGTCAAAGGTAACGCACGTTTCATGAACCGCGGCCGTCAAATGTCGGAAGATGCGATGAAGATTCTGATGCGCTACGACTGGCCAGGTAACATCCGTGAATTGCAAAACGTCGTTGAGCGTTTGCAGATTCTTTCGGATGGTCACACGATCATGCCGGGCGATTTGCCAGAAAACATCACGAACCCAGAGCAGAAGATCGTCACTGATGATTACGATCCAACAACAACGCTCTATGAACTCGAGAAGCGTTATATCTTGAAAGGTCTCAACTACTTCGACGGCAACAAGACACAAGCCGCGAACGCATTGGGGATCACCATCAAGACTCTTTATAACAAATTGCATGAATACGGCGAATTCGAAAAATACGCCGTCCACTCGAAACCGAAGGTTTAGACGTTGTATTGCCCGGGCGCCGCCCGGGACTTTGTTTTTAGGACGTTCGACAACAGGACTTATTTGAGTTCTCTCTCGTTTAGTGAAGGAGAGTCGTTTGAAAAATTTAGTGTTGTCGCTCGTGCTGCTAGTCGCGTCGCACGCTTTTGCGAGTGATGTTATTTTATGTGCGAACAAGTCGCAGTCGATTAAAATTCAAATTCACAATTCGCTGCTGTCAAAATCTAACGTTGTTGTGATGGCTAAAGATGCGTTAGCTGGCTCAACGAACGCGTACACGGGGTCATCGAAGAGCGAATCGGTTCTAATTGGTGCTTTGAAATCCGATGCTGGCGTCAAGTTTTCTAACGTGACCGGCAAAGGCTCAATCATCGTTAAAGCTGTTAGCCTCTACGAAGTTTCGGTCGAAGGACAACTCTCGGGCCACATGGCGTGTCATCGCTAATGGAATTTAAGCTCGAAGGCGAATACATCGAATTGAAGAGCCTCTTAAAAGTGACCGATCTTGTCGACTCTGGTGGGGCAGCGAAAGCCGCCATCACCAACGGCGAAGTCAAAGTGAACGGCGTCGTCGAGACAAGAAAAGCAAACAAGATTCGCATCGGCATGACCGTCACCTTTGACGGCCAAACCATCACGGTCATCGAGTAACTAAAAGAAAAAGCGCTTTACGAACGAAAAAAAAAGGCGAACCGCGAGGTCCGCCTTTTTTATTTTCTACTTCTAGCTGCGCGGGGGCCGGAATCCGAAGGCGGAGCCGAAGCGGTACTTTAAAAATAACCTTCGTCGTCGTCTTCTTCCTCTTCTTCGGTGTCGTCGTCATCGTCGTCAGTTGTTGAGTGAACGCCGGTTGTCGTCGCCTCTTCTTCTGATTCGTCGGCGCCATTTTTATGAGAGAGGCCGCCTTCTTCTTCGCTATGCTCGTGGCGCATGCCGCCGTGGCCTTCTTCGCGATCCATCTCGTTGTGACTTGCAGTTGGTGTCCCGCGCTTTGCCGCCGCTTTTTTCGCAGGCGCAGCAGCTTTTTTCGGAGCGGCTTTCGCTACTTTTGCGGTCGCCTTTTTCGGAGCAGCTTTCGCTACTTTTACGGTCGCTTTTTTCGCGGTTGCTTTCGGTGCAGCTTTTTTGGCAGTCGCTTTTTTGGCAGGTTTTTTCGCCGCCTTTTTCATCGCTTTTTTGCCGCCAGATTTTTGGGTCGTTTTTTTAGCTGACGTCTTCTTAGATTTTTTCGCAGATTTTTTCGCAGATTTCTTTGCCGATTTTTTCGCGGCTTTCTTCTTTGCCATGACTTTGAGTCCCCCAGTGGTCGCTTTTGATTCGAACAAGGACCACTCTAAACTAAGAAAACTGAGGTTGCCTAGCTGAAAAGTAAACTTGGGATGTCTGTCCAGACACCCCAAGTTCTCATGGCAAAATCAGAGTTTAAATTCGGACAAAAGCAGACTGAAAAAA
>JAYTHQ010000068.1:0-6466 GCA_043732445.1 Bdellovibrionales bacterium
TGTTTAGGAGTTCATCAGAGATCGGGTGATCTTTTAAAACGATGAATCCGTAATCTTTAAGGCCATTGAAAAAATCCGAAATAAATTCGCTTTTATCAGCGGGCGAGCCGTCGATGTAGGCGTTGAGACTGAGTTCAGGAACTTTGCGGCCAGTGGGCATAACAGCTTTAGGCGCAGTGGTCGTGTTCGTGTTCGTGGTGAGAGACATGGGGACTCCTTTGGAGGTAACAAAGGTGCCAGCTTCAAGATCTCGAAGCTGCCACCTCTTCCTGGGCCGCCGCGGAGTCAATCGTAAAGGTCTCGAAAGTTCAAGCGCAAACCTAGCGTTGAGTTGCGGCGTGAAACTCGTGCCAGCTCTGAATTTCAAGAACCTCGGCGGTCGCATCTACCATGCGGTACACGACATTTAGATCGTCAAAACGAAAGCCGTAGAGATCGGTGTACGGGTTTGGGCTTTCAGGGGTGCCGCGGTAGAAGACCGGGCGGGGATCGAGCTCCAGGAGTTCGCGAATTGTTGACTGGTACCGTGCTGATTTTTCACTGACGAGAATTGAAAGATCTTTTAAAGCAGTCTCAGAGAAGACGACCTTCACTTGTCGCTCAGGTCGCGACACCGTCCAGCCCTGGAGCGCATCGGGGATGGAGTCACTCGAGGGAAGGTAGGGTTTAAGATCGAGAATCGGCGTGCCGTCGACGAGGTCGAGACCAGAGACGTAAATCGTGTTGGCTTCGACCTTTTCGATTTTCACCGCCGATAAACCGATGGGGTTGGGCCGATGCGGAGTTCGAGTAGCGAAAAGGCCGATCTTTTTACCTTCGAGGCGGGGCGGATGAATTTTAGCGCGAACTGCTTTATTGGCATTTTCATGAAAGACAAAGATCAACCAAGCGTGCGAGAACCCCTCAAGTCCTTCGAGCGAACCAAACAGATTGAGCCCCGGCCGGAGGCGTAAAATACCCCAGCTGCTGGGCGCTAGGCCCGGCTGCCTCGGGGTTCCGAAGCGCTCTTTAAAGGGTGTTTCGATAAACCCAATGGGCTCAAAGTTCAGTGGCAGCGACATGCTGGTAGGCTCTAGCAGCCATGCGCACAAAAAGACAAGACGTGGTAACGATCTCGAAACTTTATCGCGGTAGGATCAACTTAGCGGCAGTTGAGAACGAAGCGCAGATTCGCCGAGTTGAGCTTTTCCAAGAGAGTGGCGCTGCGGCAAATGGCGATTTGCGAGTTGTCGAAGCGGGTGTTCCGTCGGCTCCGAAAAAATAAAACTGACTCTTTGCCCGACCGTAGCTAGCGTCTTCGCATGAACGAAACTCTGAACAAAGAACGCGAACCGAGCCTCCGGATCCACGAGGTCTTCTCTCGCTGGGTGCGCTGGTCTCACTGGCTCAATGTGCCGCTGCTCTCGATCATGATCTGGAGCGGGGTCCTGATCTACTGGGCAAATCCCGCCTATTTACCTTTTCCCGACTCGGTCGCGAACTTTCTTCATCTTGATCATCGTTTAGCAGAAGGACTGGGCTGGCATTTCGCTTTGATGTGGCTGTTTGCTATCAATGGCGCGGTTTACATCGGCTATCTTCTCGTCAGCGGCGAGTGGCGCGAGATTCTTCCGCTCCGCAGAAGTTTTGCCGATGCGCTCACGGTTGTAGCTCACGATCTTCGCCTACGGCCAGATCTTCCTCCGCAGCCGGGCAAACTCAACGGCGCGCAAAGATTCGCTTACACCGGAGCGCTGGCTCTGGGCGTGCTCGTGGTCGCGACCGGAATCGCGATTTACAAACCCGTCCAAGCTTCGTGGCTCACCGAACTTTTGGGCGGCTACGCGTTTTCAAGACTGCTCCATTTTGTCGGCATGATCTCTCTTGTCCTGTTTATTTTTGTTCACTTAGCGCAAGTCATGCGGGCAGGTTGGACAAATCTTTGGCGCATGGTTTCGGGATTTGAAGTCATCGAGGACCAGACGGCCGCGAAAGAAGAGGGGCGCCATGAATGAGAAGTCGATCACTCGCGCAGAACTGCGCACTCGCCTGACCAAATCGATTGCCGCCGGCACCGTCTTCGTGGCTTGCGTTGTCGGGACCTTTTCTTGGATTCGCTTTGGCCCCTCGAGCGACGGTTTGCCGACGGCTCTTCGTGAGGTGCAAACGCTCAACGAAAAGATCGGCCGCAGACTCTATTCGAATACGCATATCGGGCCGCTAAAAACTGCCCCGACCCACGCGCCGCGTGTGAACGGTCTCATCGGACTCGATGACGATGTCGACGACGCAAGCTTTCGAATGAAAGTCGAGAGCGGAACAAAAGTAGTTACGCTCTCGATTCCAGAGCTTGAAGCACTTCCGCGCTCGCAAGCGACGACTGACTTCAAGTGCGTCGAAGGTTGGACGGAAGTTTTTCAATACGCGGGCGTGCGCTTTTCAGATTTCATGAAAGCCGAAAATGTAGGTCTGCATGACGACGGTACGCCGTATCCTTACGTTGGACTCGAGACGCCTGACGGAGTGTACTACGTTTCACTCGACATCGAGTCCATGATGAATTCGCAAACGATTCTCGCTTACGAAATGAACGGCGGAGAGCTTGCGATGGAAAACGGCTACCCGGTTAGGTTAATGATCCCGAATAAATACGGCATTAAAAGTTTAAAACGAGTCGGCCGGATTTTCTTTAGCGACACGCGCCCGCCAGATTACTGGCAAAAGCGGGGCTATGATTGGTTTTCGTCTCTTTAACGCGTCTTTTAGAATCGTCTTCTAATTAAACAGATGTTTTGGCGTTAGCCAGACTTTCAACACAGTCATCAGGTTATCGAGGTTAATGGGCTTCGGCAAATAGTCGGTTGCGCCGGCTTCGATGCATCTCTCGTGATCATCTCTCATCGCCTTCGCAGTGAGCGCAATAATTGGTAAACCTCGAATCCGGTCGTTTGGATTCGAGCGCACCCGACGAGTCGCCTCAAGGCCATCCATCCGCGGCATCATGATGTCCATCAAGACCAGTTCAATGTCGTCGTGCTTCTCGAGTTCTTCGAGCGCAGCAACGCCGTCTTTTGCGAAGCGAACTTTGAGACCACGCGTTTCAAGGACACTTGTCAGCGCAAAAAGATTTCGAACGTCATCATCGACGAGCAGAACTGTGCGATTTTCAAACGACTGATCTTGCGAGCGAAGATGCGTGAGCATCTCTTGCTTTTCATGAGGCAAAAGGGATTCAACTCGGTGAAGAAAGAGGTTGACCTCGTCGAGCAGGCGCTCGGGTGAACGGGCGCCCTTAATGATAATGCTCTCTGAAAAACGACGAAGATAATTTTCTTCGTCGGTCGTGATATCTTTGCCCGTATAAATCACGATGGGCGGTAGAGAAATCGAAAGTCCGTTCAATTGCTCCAGAAGATCAAAGCCCGAGAAGTCGGGTAGGCTTAAATCGAGGATAATGCAGTCAAAAACTCCGGTCTTGAGCGCCTCGATGGCGGTTTTACCTGTGCGCATCGATGTAACGGCCACATCTTCGCCAGAGACGAGTTCCGTGATGGCGAGATTCTGCCTTTCGTCGTCTTCGATCAAGAGAACTTTGCGAACCTTCTCTGACAGCAAAGATTCCATGCGGACGATCGCCGAACGAACTTTATCGAGGGTCACTGGCTTGGTGAGATAACCGAGCGCGCCCATCCGGAGTGCGCTTTGCTGGTGCTCAAGACCTGAGATCATATGAACAGGAATGTGCCGAAGTTTAGGCATTTGCTTGATTATTTCAAGGATGCCGAGGCCACTAATTCCCGGAAGTTTAATATCGAGAAGAATCGCGCTCGGGGCATGCTGCTCGAGAATCGCGAGAGCACTTTCGCCGTCGGCCGCTTCGATGGGTGTAAAGCCGTAGCTCTTTGTCACTTCAACGACCGACTGTCTAAAGGCGTCGTCATCTTCGACGATCAGGATGGTTTTAGAGTCGGGAGTTAGATTCGGTAAATTCACCGGCTTTGCGCGAATCATCTCGCCCGGCTGCTCGCCAAACGGCCCGTCGTTTCTTGGTCGCACCGGGAGTTCATTGGTTTGCGGAATGGGCGCGATCTCAAGCGGGAGGCGGATCATGAATTCGCTCCCTTGTCCTTCCTTGCTCTTGAGTTTGATCTCGCCGCCGAGAAGGTTTGCAAGTTCACGAGAGATCGTCAGTCCCAAACCTGTTCCGCCGTAGTTGCGGCTCGTGCTGCTATCGGCTTGCTCGAAGGCTTCGAAAATGAGTCCGCGCTTGTCTTCGGCGACCCCAATCCCTGTATCGATCACCGTGATTTCAACTATTTTGTCGCGGCGATCAACGTTTGCGCTGATCGTGACGCTGCCTTTCTCGGTGAATTTGATGGCGTTCGAGAAAAAGTTTCTTAAGACCTGCTCGAGGCGTTGTCGATCGGTGAAGATGGTGGCGTTTTTGAACTCACTCGCGAGGTCGATTTTCAGATCGAGACCTTTGGCTTTTGTTTGGGGTTCGAATGTTTGCTTCATCTGTTCGAACAGAGAGCCGATCGTGAAAGTCTCTTTACGAATTGCGAGTTTTCGGGCCTCGACTTTAGCAAGGTCGAGAATATCGTTGATCAACATCAACAGATCGTTACCAGCACTCTGGATGGCGCGCGCAAATTGCTTTTGTTGATCGTTCAGATTTTTCTCTTTGTTCTCGACCAGCAACGTCGACAGAATCAAAAGACCGTTGAGCGGAGTGCGAAGTTCGTGCGACATCTTGGCCAAAAATTCGGATTTGTACTGGCTTGAGCGCTTGAGATCTTCGGCTTTTCGCTCGAGATCCGTCTGCGCATTTTCGAGATCTCGATTTTTGCCGGCAAGCGCGTCTTGTTGAATCTCGAGGGCGCGCGCCTGCTGTTCGAGTTCTTCGTTATTGACGCGAAGTTCTTCTTGTTGCGACTGGAGCTCTTCGGCTTGTGCCTGAGTTTCTGAAAGTAGCGCCTGCAGGCGTTCGCGCGAAAGGCCGGCATTAAGTCCGACGCCCAATGTTTCGCTGATTCGCATCAGTAAGGCCGTTGCGTCGTCGTCGAGAGAATGAAAAGACGCAAATTCGATGACGCCAATCGGTCGGCCTTGAAATGCGATGGGAGCAAAGGCCAACGCGCTTGGCGGCGCGCTGCCAAGTGTTGACGCAAATTTCCAGTAACCGTCTGGCACGTGATGAATTTTCAAGACGGAGTCTCTCTCGGCCGCCTCTTGCAGGAGGTGACTCTCGCTCACCGTCGTCACGTCGCCCAATCGGTCGCTATCGACACCAATTGAAGCCGCCAGCCGGAAGCCGCCATGGTCGCAAACAAAAAGTTTGGCGGCGATAATTCCAAAGCGGCGACCCAAATAAGAAAGTGCTTCGTGTGCGACGCTTGCAAAAGCTTGATCGCTAGCAAGAATGCGGCTGAGCTCGGCGATGTTCGCGCGCGCTGATGCTTCATGAGTTTGTGTTTCGAGTTCCGTCAGGGCGCGAAGGTGGGCTCCTCGTAACTGAACGAAGGCGAAAACAATGAAGACAAGACTCAAGGCAGTGGTCAGCGCGAGCGTCATGTAAAACAGAGACCTCGCCTGGTCGGCGGCTTTCGTTCTCTTTGCGAGCAAATTGAGCTCTGTGGTTTTCATCTTTTCGCTCTGTAGGCGAAGCGCGTCCATGATGCCTTTGCCTTCGGTCATGGTCGTTAAAATCTCAGTTTTATGAATTCCTTTTTGCTGCGCCAAGGTGACCATGCGGTCGAGCCCTTGAATACGCCTGCTGATCAAATCTTCAAGAAGCGGGCAGGCCGCTTGTTGTTCGAGATTATCGATCGTCAGTGACCGCACTCGAGCTGAATGGGTTTTCGATTCAAGAACATTGCTGCGGAAGAGTCTAACGTAATCCTCATCAACGGCTAGGACGTAACCGCGTGCGGCGGCGACGGCCGCGTTCATGCCTAAGAGACTCTGATCAATTTCGCTGATGACCTCATTGGTGTGGGCGACCCACCACTGTTGTTCGCTCACTTGCTCGAAATTGCGCATGAGAAACCAGCTGTTAAAAATAATGACCGCTAAGAGGGTGGCGAATAAAATGTAAATCCGGTTTGGGGTAGCGCGCACTGGCCGCATAGAGAGAGAACCTCGTTGGCGAAGATCCGAAATTATTAGCAATTAGCAATTAGCAATTAGGAACTAGCAAATAGAGGCCCAACTGTACAGCGCCGAAAGAAACGAGGGCACGCATAAATCTCACCTGACGGATTCGGGGTGGGGCGTCTCGGGCGCCCGTCTTAAACGACCTCAGATGGCTTTAATTTAAAAGATTAAGCCCTCGTCTGTGTATTTAGCGACACGGGCGCTGCAAACAGCGTCTCTCTGGTTGTTCTTTGAGTCAGAGGTGGCAAAGTCCGACCCTCAACTTAAAACCCCAATTGGGGAAGGAAATTTAGCTATGAAAATCGCAACCATCGCAATCGCATCAGCGCTC
>JAYTHQ010000069.1:0-1858 GCA_043732445.1 Bdellovibrionales bacterium
GAGCAGGTTTTCTTTCAACAGCACGTCATCTACCGTGATGCCACTCCGCAAATTGAAGAGCGCACGATCGAGCAATACATCAAGCGTCTTGATAGCGCGAAAATTTACCTTCTTCAGTCGGATATCGCCGAAATCAAAAAAGATATGAAGGGCATTTTCGTGGCGCTTCGCAAAGGCGAATGTGGCGGACTCGATAAGGTTCAAAAGCTGTTCGAAACTCGCGTGCAGGATCGTGCGAATTACGCCAAGAAACTTTTGACTTCAAAAACTTTTAAGTTTGAAGCGAAAACCGAACTTGTTCTCGATCCGGAGACCCGCAAGTACGCGAAGAACAAGGCAGAAGCCGATACCTTCCAAAGCAAGTATCTGCAGTTTCAGGTTTCGAATTACCTCGCAACCGGAATGAAACAACAAGAAGCGCAAGATCAAGTCGTTCGTAACTACGACCGCGTCGTCAAGCGCGTGAAGGAAACGAAAGCCGAAGATATTTATTCGGGTTATCTCGATTCATTCGCTCGGGCGCTTGACCCACATTCGTCTTATTTTTCGTCCGACTCTCTCGATGATTTTGAAATCAGCATGAGCCTTTCACTTGAGGGCATCGGCGCGACGTTGAGCTCGCAAGACGGCTTCACGGTTATTGAGCAGTTGATCGAAGGCGGCAGTGCAAAGGCGTCGGCGAAGCTACAGGCCCAAGATAAAATTATCGCGGTCGGTCAGTTCAAAGAAGGCGACAAAGTCGGTGAGATGGAAAACGTCGTCGAGATGGAGCTTCGCGATGTGGTAAAGAAAATACGAGGACCTAAGGGCACGAAGGTGCGTCTTGAAGTTTTGCGTAAGCAAGAAAAAAGGGGCACGGAGCACCTGTTTGTGGACCTGACTCGCGACAAAATCAAACTGGAAGAAGACGCAGCCTCGATCACTTACCTTGACCGCGACGTCAACGGCGAGAAAAAGAAAATCGCGATTTTAAATTTACCTTCGTTCTACGCAGATTCGCGGCGCGGCGGCCGTTCGAGTGCAAGCGACATGAAGCGCCTCTTGAAAGAAGCGCGCGAGAAGAATGCCGATGCCTTAGTCCTCGATCTGTCGCAAGACGGTGGCGGTTCACTTGACGATGCGGTCAAAATTGCAGGGCTTTTCTTTAAAACGGGTAACGTCGTCAAACAATCTGGTCAAACGAACCCGCTGTTGGGTGGGGGATCGTCGGCGACGGCGCTTGATGATCGCGATCCCGCAGTCGACTGGGCTGGCCCGATGATCGTTCTCACCAGCCGTATCTCAGCGTCGGCCTCAGAGATTGTGGCCGGAACGCTAAAAGATTATCAGCGCGCGGTCATCGTTGGCGGCACGTCGACTTTTGGCAAAGGTTCGGTGCAGTCGGTTGTCCCGCTCCCGCCGAAATTGGGTGCGGTGAAAGTCACCGTTGGCATGTTCTACACCGCCGGTGGTTACTCGACTCAACATCGCGGCGTTCCCGGCGATATTATTTTGCCGAGCATCTTTGCGACCGATGATATCGGCGAGGATAAACTCGATTATTCTTTAAAGCCTGATCATCTGCCGCCATTTTTGTCACCCGAAGCGTACGTGACGACGGGCCCTGATGCCTGGAAGCGTGTCGAAGCACCTATCATTGCTCAGTTGAAAGCGCGTTCGTCTGTGCGCGTGGCGAAGAGTGCTGAGTTTGCGAAGATTACGGATGACTTGAAGAAGGCGAAAGATCGCAACAAGGTCATCAAGCTCTCTGAAGCGTTAAAAGATACCAAAGAGAAAAAAGACGAAGCCGATTCAAAGAAGAATCAAAACAAAGAAGAAAAGACGGCTGACTACATAAAGAAGCCCGATATTCAAGAGG
>JAYTHQ010000070.1:0-1853 GCA_043732445.1 Bdellovibrionales bacterium
ACGGCGGGCTTCGGAACCGACGCGCTTGTCATGGCGGCCCTCGGCTGTCGCGTGCGCGCGGTCGAGCGGAGCGACGCCATTTTTGAGCTTCTCTTAGACGGCAAAACACGTCTCGACGAAAAGGCCCTGCGCGATGAAGACGAATATCTGACAGAGCTGACGCGCCGATTTTCTTTTGAGCACGGTGACGCCAAAGACATCTTGTCATCGATGCAAGAGCTTGACCGACCCGACGTCATCTATCTTGATCCGATGTATCCAGACGATGGCCGACACAAATCGGCCCTTCCAAAAAAAACGATGCAGATGTTTCGCCGCCTTCTCGATGGCGACGATGACGCCGACGAGCTATGGGCCATCGCGATGCAAACGGCCCGAAGCCGAGTCATCGTTAAACGTCCGCTAAAGGCACTCCCTCTCGGCGATAAAAAACCAGCGCATTCGTTTGAAGGCAAGACAGCGCGGCTGGACTTACATCTGACAGATTTTTGAATTGGTAGGCTCATGACGGAGGCACAAATTTTGACCGATAACTCAAGATCCGCGAGACCGAGAGAAGTCATGCTTGCGATCATCATACTGACAGGTATTTAAATCCCTTCAGCGGCCTATTTGGTGCTTCACGGAAATGAGCTCATTGCTTATCACTCTGTCCAAAAGCACGCGACCTTCATGGGTTCAGCATCGCCGATAGCTCTTCAAGCGTGCGTCGCGCATTTGATGGGTTGAGTCGTCGTCGTTTTACTTTGGACTCCGGCCTCTCGAGTCTGGTTTGCGCACCATCAAAAAAATGCAGATTAAAGTGTTGGCGATGGAGTGGGGCGGCGATCGATCAGCGCCACGAGCTCGTCGTGCAGTTTTGCGAACTCGGCCGGGCTTTTTTCACGGTCATGAAAAGCAAAGTAGCGTTTCAAATCGGCCAAAGCACTTTTGAAATTGCCCAGCTTGCGATGAATCAATGCCCGCTCTGGCAGGAGCTGTAAATTCGAAGGCTGATACGCGATCAACGCGTTTTGCAAAAATAAAAGTTTTTCGGGCCGCTGATCATAGCCAGACAAGGTCGATTTTAAATCGGTGATGTACTCGACCAAGTACGTCTCAAAGGTCAGCGTTTCTAAAAGTCCTTCACATGAACTTTCGGTACTGAGCTTGTAGCGCGTGTGCAAAACTTCGATGAGCTCATCGTTTGAAAGAGTTGCACCTGAGCGAGTGACGTCTATGTAACGCGAGCGACCTTGATCATTCCATTTTAGAAACCAAGTCGGGTTGAAGTCGACAAACTCGAGTTGAAGGCCAATGCGCTCGGCGAGAAACGCGTACAGCAAAGCCAGCAGGATCGGCGATCCCGCCCGCGCTGCCAGAACATGACTTAAGCGAAATGCGTCGCTCGGGCGGTGGAGATGCGCAACTTCCGTGAGGCACTTAAAATTTTTCGCCTCAAAAAAGAATCGATTAAGAGCCGCAAGGCGGTCGCGCTCACCAAGCGAGTCGGCCACCAGAGCTTGAAGTTCGTATGCGAAAAAAAGTGTCCGTTTGACCATCCACTCGGTCGGCATTTCGGGATCGAGTCCGTGCGAGAGTCGCGAAACTTCGCGGACTAGATTTAACGTCCCGCCGACCGCGCGGTGCACGTCGGCACTCAGACGCTCTTGCGACCAGTGAAGACTCGAAAGTTTTTGGTGGTCAGGTGGTTCTGTGCTCACTGCTCAAGAGCGTTACCAAACCTCCTAGCCTTGACAAAGGTAAAAGCCGAAGCTGAACCTAAGCGTCATGAGTGAGCACAGCGGCAGCGGCAGTGACGAAGGCAGGCAGAGCAGTGCATCGAATGAGGCATTGATGGCCCGTGTTCGTGA
>JAYTHQ010000071.1:0-6401 GCA_043732445.1 Bdellovibrionales bacterium
CCGTTGGGCGATGTCTTGGTTCTCAAAGAAGGCGCGCTCGTGATGCTTCGGCAGAATGATCCGCAAGGCCGATGGGTCAATGGCACCACCGGTCACGTGCGCAAGATCGCCAATAACGAACTGAAAATTGAACTTCTCAACGGCCGCATGGCCGAAATTGAAAAAGCCTCGTTTTCGCTTCTTGATGCCGAAGGCAAAGTGACGGCGGCGGCCACCAACTTTCCGGTCTCACTCGCTTGGGCGTCGACGATTCATAAATCGCAAGGTGCGACGTTAGACAGGATGATGGTGAATCTTTCGAATTTGTGGGAGCCGGGTCAAGCCTACGTCGCGTTGAGCCGACTCCAGCGGGGCAGCGATTTGACCATCGAGAAGTGGGATGCTCGTTCAATTCGCGTCGACCCGGATGTGGTCGCGTTTTACAAAGCAGGGCAGTTGGTGTGAGTCACGGTTCATCGCGAATTCAGGCCGGAGTTACCAGTGCGCAAGCGATGTCGATTGCTCTGCACGAGGCACGAAAAGGTGCTGGCTTCGTTGCGCCAAACCCGCTCGTAGGCTGCGTGATCCTTGACCGCAATCGCAACCTTTTGTCAGTGGGCTATCACCACTTTGTCGGTGGCGATCACGCCGAGCTCGACGCACTTAAAAAATTGGCGTCGCCGTCTCTCGTGGAGGGCGGTCACGTTTACGTGACGCTTGAGCCGTGCGCGCATCAAGGTCGAACCGGTTCGTGCGCGCGGGCGCTTGCGCCTCTGAAGCCTGCGACGGTGACTTACGCAGTCGAAGATCCGAATCCGCGAGTTGCCGGGCAAGGAGCGGCCATTTTGCGCGAAGCCGGAGTCGATTGCGATTTGCTCTCGAATCGGCGCGATCTGTCGGTCGACGAGGCACGCGAACTCACCGAGGCCGCCGAAGATGTCGCAGAGATCTTTCTGCATAATTTCCGGTTCAAGGAACCTTTCATCGCGATGAAGGTCGCAAGCTCACTTGACGGCAAAATGTCGTACGCTTCGGGCGAAAGTAAATGGATCACGGGTGAGACGGCCCGCGAGCACGTTCATCTCCTTCGCGCGCGTTACGATGCCGTCGCCATCGGTCGAACGACTTTTGTTGCTGATAATCCGTCGCTGAATGTTCGGCATGCAGCCTATCCAGACTTTAAAAATCGAGTGGTTGTCTTCGATCCATCAGGCGAGTCGCTCGCGGGCCTTGCGCATTCGAACCTTTTATCGGTGCGTGATCCAGCATCGGTGATCGTGGTTACCGATGCGAAGGTTTCGGTCACAAATCCGGCCGGTGCTCGGGTTTTGAAAATCCCTCTCTTCGAGTCGTCGGACTTCATGATGGACGAATTGCTCGCTGGTCTTCGCGCCGAAGGATTAACGTCTCTTTTGCTCGAAGGCGGAGCAGCCACTTACGGTTCTTTCATGCAGGCCGGAAAAGTGCGTCGCCTTCACGTTTATCTCGCGCCGATTTTGATGGGCTCAAAAAATGGAGTTTCCTGGAGCGCCGGCTTCGGCGGCTCGAGCATGAAAGAAAAAATCGAATTAAAACGCGTCGAGCGTCACTCTTTCGGCCGCGACGAATATTGGACCGCCAAAGTCTAATACGTTAATTTTCGGCTCCGCCAAAAAGCTCGGTCGCACAGGCGCTCCCTCGGAAGCCACTTTAATTTTCGTGATTGCTAGGAGGCTGGATTCGATTCAGCATCGGGCATCACCACGCAGTATTCCACGGGCCTCTGCTTACCATTAAGAAGCTAAGGTCCCTTCCCAGACCGTCAGACTGCCTGAAGATTTGACAGTCTGAAATCGTTTACAAAAGAAATCAAACGGGAGCCGTTATATCGAAGACAGCTTTAGAGCCTTTGGCCTCTGGCTTGCTCGTTAAGCGGGTGAACAATAACCCAAGGCGAAAGCACTCTCGTGATGATTCGGCAGGCCCTTTTAGCAGCAGCTCTCGGACTTTTTTGTTGGCCTGCGCTCACGCAGCCTGCGATTTGTCAGGGCGTGGAGCAAGACACGGTCATGAAGCATTTTTTTGGTGCCGACGTCGATCTGTCGTCGCCGATCACAAAGACGCTGACTCGTCAGTTTCGAGATCAGACAAATAAATCATTTCCCGACCCCGCATTGATTCAAACAGCGAAAATCCAAATTCCTGCGCTTCTCGAGATCCGTGGAGCCACTTTGCAGATGGGATTTTATCCCGGTGCTTATCGCTATGACGTGAAAAACGAAAACGGCGTCGCGGTCATCGAAGTTCGTACGCAGCTAAAAGATGGGACCCAGGCTGAGCACGCGGCAATCCGATTACGTCTACAGCAAGCCGAAAATATCTGGAACGCAGGTCGACCTCAGTACGGTTTTCGCTACAAGTTTCGATTTTTAATCGCCGACTCCAAAGACGAAGCTCTTTTTCATGTGCACGTGAAGGCCAACACGCATGGGCCCTATTTCAAAAATTGGGATACCGGATCTTTGTGGACAGCGACGAGCCAGGCACACGAAATCGGTCACATGCTGGGACTGACAGATGAGTACGAAATTTTTGGAAAAGACCATTGCACGAGACAGTCACTGTGGTGCAGCTGCTTTCATGGCCAGATTTTACCGTTTGATTATTATTTTATTTTACGTCGAGTTGTCATGCAGGCGAGCGGTTGCGAAGTGAAATCAAGCTTTTGAAGACCGGAGCTTGCGAACTGTTTGCTGAAGCACGTTGTTCAGCGCTCGCAATTCTTCTATCGATGGTGCGCGGCCGAGAATAATTCGGTTTAGCGTTTTCTCGATATTAATCCGCGGTGACGAGAGATCGAAGCCCAAAAGCTCGAGCCACTCATGAATCAGCTTCTGCGGATAAGTGGCCAAGCCTTCGGCATCGACTCCGATACCGGAGTTGGGCTCAGGAGCGTTCTCGGTGAGCGCTCCCGCTGCCGTGAGTGCCGTTCGGACGATGTAAAGTGTTAATAAAACCGCGTGCGATAAGTTCAACGAGTTAATTTCCGTAAACGTCGGCAGCCGGCAAACGAAATTGCACAGCTCCATCTCTTCGGCCGACAAACCGTCGTCTTCGGTGCCAAAGAAGAGATAAATCGACGAGCTTTGGTCATAAAAGCGATGCGTTTTTTCACGAAGCTCGCTTGTGAGCAGAGTGGCCAAATCGTCGGGCACTTTTAGCCTTGCATCTTTACCGCTCAGCGCGATTCGCAAGCCCTCGGGCTCGCCGACATAAAAATCTGCGAGCGTCTCGTAGTGCGTTGTACTTGCGAGAATCTTTTGCGCGTGCGCGGCCCCTTGCTTGCTTTCATCGCCAAGTGGTTCGCTGCGGCCAACAATGATCAATCGACCCGCGCCCATATTACCGATGGCCCGAGCGCACATGCCGACATTTCGTGGGTAGATTGGGCGGTGAAGGACGACGTGGACGCGACCGAACGGCAAAGTTGGCATCAGAATGTCTGACCAAAAACTTGGACGCCTTCGGCGATGCGGTCGGCGACATGCGTATCGGCTTCGCTCATATTCGCGAGCTGAAGTTCCAGGCGCATGCGCCAGTGATCGCTCGGTAAAAGACGCGCGAGTTCAAGAATCTCTAGGCGTAAAAGCCAATCGTGAACAAAGTCGGCTTCAAGTTTCGCGAAGATCGCTTCGAGCTGGTCCGAGGCCGTGAGATCCGCTTTTCGTGCGCCCGAAGCAAGAGATTCACGTAAACTACGTACGCTTTGATAAAGTTCGTGTTTGTAAACCATCATCGGTGGCCAAGATTTGCGCGGATTCACTTTGGCCGCAAAGTCATCGGTTTCGCCGTAGGCTAAACGGTCGGCGGGGCCGCCAAAAACTGAGGTGACGCGAGCACCGACGGCCATGTCGAATCGGCCCCAGGCCGGGTCGAACAAAACGCTTGCTCCGCGCGAAACGCGGCAGTCTTCAAAAGATATCACGAGCAGCTGGTCCGTTCCCGAATGTCGCAAGAATGCAGTTGGCGTTCCGCTGACCTTAACACCACTTGAGAACTGCAAGACTCCGGGTTCTTGCAGTCGCAAACCGAGGTCTGCTAACTGCGCGTCGGACAGCTCACACAAACGACGATCCACACCTTTGAGAAATCCAAGAGGCGAACCAAATCCGTCGGCGTGCGCGGTGTTGGAATGATCTTCGAGTTGAGTTCCGCCGACGCTTAACTGGCACGGACCCTCGAACTGAATGTAGTCGATCCGTTCGCTCGCGGCGGCAAATGACTTCAGTCGACCCGAAATTTGTAGGCCCGAATCGAGTTCGACCGTGTTGACGGTCTGGGCAAATTTCGCTTTCTCGAGACCTTCGACGCCGCCGCGCCGAAACGCCATTCTGTCGGCGAGTTCGTCGAGCACAATATTGAGATGAGCAAATGTCGGAGTCACGAAAAGCTGTGGCTGCATTTCCGTAATATCGTAGGTGTAGTCAACACAATCGATAGTTAACGGAATTTTTTTAATTTTAGGACTCAAGCAAGCGCGTGACTCTTCAATCGAAGATAAAAGGCCCGCTCCATAAATGCGCGGAGATTCGAGCGAGCCAATGAGACCATACTCAGCCGTCCACCAATTCATGCGGCCCAGAAGTGCGGCTTCGGAAATATGCGAGATCGAAGCGTTCACTTCGTTTAATTTTATTTCAGCCGCACGAATTTCGACGTCGGTCGACAGAGGGTCTTCTTTTAAATCCGAGAGCACACGAATCGCTTCGTATTGCTCCATATCTTCATGGCTGATGATCGCGCGCGAAGCGACCTGTGCATAAGATTTTAAGTAAGAGGCGAACTCCGACTCGATGAGGATTGGTGCATGCCCTGCGGCTTCGTGAACGATATCGGGCGCCGGCGTATAAAGAAGATGATCAACAGTCCGTAAGTCAGAGGCGACCGGCAAAAAGCCGTGGGCCTGAAGTTCCATGAATGCCGCGGGCGGGATAAAGCCGCTCACGGCGACCACATTCCAGCCAAACTCTTCGAGCTTCACGCTCATTTTCGTCAGATCGGGAATGCGTTCGATTTCGATGCCCGATTTTTTTAGACCCTGCAGGTAGCAAGGGTGCGCCGTCTTTGCGAGGAAACTTGCAAGCTGGCGCATGATGTAGCGCCACACGGCCTGATCCAAGGGCGTATATCGCTCGTAATCTTGCGTGACGACGTAGCGCTTGAGATGAGCAGGCAAATTCATCATAGAAGAGTCGCGTCGCTACCGCTCGCGCCTTTTTTGAGATAGTGGTTCACGTAATCTTCAATGCCGCGATCGAGCGACCACTGCGGTGCCGTGAGTCCGAGCGCCAGGAGCCGATCAATTTTGGCTTCCGTAAAATACTGGTAGCGAGCGCGCAAGACGTCGGGGATCTCGATCCAATCGATGTTGAGTGGCGTCTCGAGATTTTTGAAAGTAGCGCCCGCAAGATCGAGCCACGAACGAGCGGTACCGAAGCCCATGTTATAGATGCCGCTTTTCAATGCGGGCTTAGTCAATAACTCGAGCATCCAGCGCGTGATATCTTTCACATAAACGAAATCGCGCAGCTGCCGCCCATCGGCGTATTTCGGATTGTGCGATTTAAATAACTTCAAACGACCAGTCGCGCGAATTTCATTAAAGGCCTTAAAGACAACGCTCGCCATCGACTCTTTGTGATATTCGTTGGGACCATAAACGTTAAAAAATCGAAGTCCCATCCAGAGCGGCGGCGTCTCGATTTGCTGAACGGCCCAACGGTCGAATGCTGCTTTAGATTCGCCATAAGGATTCAATGGTTTAAAAATCGAAGGTGGAGTGGCATCGTCGAACCCTTGCGCGCCGTCGCCGTAAACGGCCGCCGAACTCGCGTAGATAAATGGTTTTGAAAACTTCGTGCACCAGTTCCAGAGGCGACGCGTGTATTCAACATTATTCTCGTTTAAGAATTCAACGTTCAACTCTGTGGTTGCTGAACACGCACCCATGTGCAAAATCGCGTCGACATGCTTTTGCGCCTCAGGTGTCTCAAGAAACGCCCAGATTTGATCTTTGGTCAAAAAGCGCTGGAAGGCGCGATTTTTCAATGGCTCAGGGCGCTCAGACGGCGACACAGTATCGACACAAATCAGATCTTTCCGCCCAGCCTGGTTCAATTCCCAGACAATTGCACTGCCAATAAATCCGTTCGCCCCCGTCACTATAATCATGAGAACAGTTCTAACAAGGCAGGCGTACGAACTCAAGACGGAGGGAGTTTAAATGTCTTCTTCCCAGTCCTGAGCGATTGACGTGAATTCCTGGAAGAGCCGACCCGCCGCAGAAGATAAACTTGTGGGCTGGGGCTTGCGTGACAATCGAGATTTGCCCGGGGCCTGGCTGACCATAAAGAGCTCCGCGGCTTTCTGGATATCTGCAAACG
>JAYTHQ010000072.1:0-1838 GCA_043732445.1 Bdellovibrionales bacterium
TGCGCCGACGCTGAGAATTCTGAAAATGCTTGCTGAAACCGATCGGCGTTTGGCGAAACTTCTCATCGACCGACCAGCGGGCGAAGGGCTGACGAACGAAGCGGCGGCGCGAAAGAAATCTGGCCAATCGCTCGCACCGTTTTCGGAAGATGATTCGCTTGAGCAAAAGTTTTTGAAAAAAAGTCGCGAGATGAAGCCAACGATGAGACTTGTGCCGTCACCCGCGCCTTTACATAAGCCAATTACCGATCAACCAATCATGGATTTACCCGCACCGATCCGGGTTGAGCCGTCAAGACAGCCGGAGATCGAGGACCCGAATCTATGATTCGATCGATGAGTCGCTTCATCGCCGGCGGACTTGCGCCGTTTAATGGACTTCTCATCATCGCCAATCATCGCGCACTTCGGCGCTTAGCAATTTTGCCGTTTGTCATTTCACTCTTGGTTTTCACTTTTGGCCTGACGCTCGGGTTGCCGTTTATCACGAGCCGCGTTGCGCCTTTCACGCGCGCCGTTCTTTCATTCTTAGATTTCAAAGCGACCTCAAAATGGGCCGAGATCCTTTCGTGGACGCTGCCGATTCTCATTTGGCCCGCGTTGGCACTTGCGCTCGTTTTCATCTTGATGAATCTGACGAGGCTGATCGCCGCTCCACTTTTCGGTCTGCTTGCGGTAAAAATTTTAGCGAGAGACCGCTTGAATGAGCTAAAAAAGCGCTCGCTCTGGCAGCGAGTGATGGCGTCGATTCGTCAAACGAAAGGGGCCGTCGTCAAGACTTCACTCTTTCTGGTAACGGGACTGGTACTAGGGCTGCTTTCATTCCTTCCTGGTGTCGGGCTCTTCACAGGATTTTTATTTCTCATTTTGCTCGCCTATGACGTTATCGATTACTCTTTGGATGCTCTCGAATGGCCTCTTGATCGACGATTCGCGTTTTTTAAAGCGCATTTCGCAGTTTTTCTTGGCTTGGGAGTGAGTCTTGGGCTTGTCTTCCTTGTTCCCGGACTCAACTTTTTCGTGTTACCAGCCTCCGTTGTCGGAGCCAGCGATTTGGTACGAAGGATGACTCGTGAGTGAAGCGTTAGCGATCCAGACGAAAAATCAAGAGGCTCTCCATCAGGGCATCATCCACAATCTCGACAAAGTCGAAAACTGGTTTAAGGCCGTCCGTAAAGACGTCGATGTGCCATTTTACTCAAGCTACGACATTCGCGATTTCGGGGTGAAAGTCACGTTAGTCGACGCCAACATTTACCCGGCGGGCTTTAACAACATCTGCCCCACTGACCGTGAAAACGGCGGCGAGATCGTCAAATCTTATCTAGAGCGCCATTATGGTTTCGGTCAAAAGCGTGTTCTCGTTCTAACCGAAGAACACACGAGCAACGCTTACTACTGGAATAACGTTGCCGCCCTCACGCAACTCATCAAAGATGCCGGTCACGAAGTGCGCATTGGTTTTCCGCGTATGCAGTCGGGTGACGTGATGCAAATGAAGAGCGCGTCGTTCGGCGACGTCACCGTCAATTCGGCCATCATTCGTGATCACAAAATTGTCGTCGACGGATTTGATCCAGACATCGTGATCAGCAATAACGATTTCTCTGAGGCGTATGCAGAATGGGGCGAAATCAACAGCTCTCTCAACCCACCGCGCGAGCTTGGTTGGTATCAGCGCAAAAAAAGCACCTTCTTCAAGCACTACAACGAGCTTGCGACCGAGTTCGCGAAGATTATCGAAGTTGATCCTTGGATTTTTACGGTCGAGACCGAACTTTTTGAGCATTTCGATATGTCCGATGAAGTCAGTCGCGAAGCGTTGGCTCTTAAAGTCG
>JAYTHQ010000073.1:0-6373 GCA_043732445.1 Bdellovibrionales bacterium
ATCGTCGGCCGTGCGTTACCAGACGTGCGCGACGGTTTAAAACCGGTTCATCGCCGCGTTCTTTACGCGATGTATGAACTCAGTAACACGTTCGATAAGCCTTATAAAAAGTCAGCGAGGGTTGTCGGCGACGTTATCGGTAAGTATCACCCTCACGGTGATACAGCGGCGTACGACACGATTGTTCGGATGGCCCAGGACTTCTCGCTTCGCTACCCGCTCGTCGATGGCCAAGGAAACTTCGGTTCAATCGACGGCGATAATCCGGCAGCCCAACGTTACACCGAAATTCGTATGACCCGTTTGGCCGAAGCTCTTTTAGAAGACCTCGATAAGGAAACGGTTCCGTTCGGCCCGAATTACGATGATTCGCTCATGATGCCGACAATCATGCCGGCCAAGTTTCCAAATCTTCTCGTGAACGGCTCGACCGGCATCGCGGTCGGTATGGCGACAAATATTCCGCCTCACAATTTGACCGAAGTGATCACGGGTTGTGTTCACTTGATCAGAAATCCAGAAGCGACCGTTGAAGACTTGATGCAGTTCATTCCAGGTCCAGATTTTCCGACCGCCGGCGTGATCGCGGGTCGCGAAGGAATTCTCTCGGCCTATAAAAAAGGCGCCGGGATCATCAATATCCAGGCCGTCTGTGAAATCGTAACGAAAAAAGATCGCGAAGAGATCATCGTTACCGAACTTCCATACCAGGTCAATAAAGCGAAGCTTATCGAGAACATGGCAGACCTTGTTCGCGATAAAAAAGTTGAAGGTATTTCGGATATCCGCGACGAATCTTCGCGCGAGGGAATGCGGATAGTTATTACGCTAAAGCGTAACGAAAACGCGTCGGTGATTTTAAATCGCCTGATGAAGTACACGCAGCTTTCGGTCTCGTTCGGTATTCGCCTTCTCGCTCTCGATAATCGCAATCAACCGCGCACGTTTGATCTCAAGGGTGTTCTTGAAGCGTTCATCGAACATCGCAAAGACGTTGTTACCAAGCGCTGTATTTTCGAACTCAAAAAAGCCGAAGCGCGCTTACATATCCTCGAAGGTTTACAAAAGGCCCTCGATCTGATCGATCAGGTCGTCGCGACGATTCGCCAATCGAAAGAAGTTTCGATCGCCAAGGCTAGCTTAATGGAGAAGTTCGAATTCTCCGACAAACAAGCGACCGCAATCTTGGAAATGCGCCTCGCACGCCTCACGGGTCTCGAGCGCGAAAAGATTTTAGATGAAATCGGCGAACTCGAGAAATTCGTCATGTACCTGAAAGACGTCTTAAGCGATGTCCTCAAGATCTACGAAATCATCGTTAGCGAGCTTGAAGAAATTAAAGCAAAGTACGGCGACGAACGCCGCTCAAAAATCAGCCTTGATACGAGCGATATCGAAGACGAAGATTTAATCGCGAGCGAAACCATGGTCGTCGTTATGACGGCGTCAGGTTACGTGAAGCGTATTTCGGTTGACGAGTACCGCACGCAAAAGCGGGGAGGTAAAGGCCTCAAGGGCTCGGATACACGCGAAGAAGATTTCGTCGCCCACATTTTCGTGGCCGATACAAAGACCTGGCTTTTGTTCTTTACGGATAAGGGTAAACTTTTCTGGGTGAAAGTGCACAAGCTTCCGCTCGCTTCGCGAACCGGAAAAGGTAAAGCGATTGCGAACGTGCTCTCGCTCGGCGCTGACGAAAAAGTTCAGGCAGTCTTGCCTGTCGACGATTTTGCAGCCGATAAGTACGTGGTCATGCTCACTGAAAAAGGAATCATTAAGAAAACCTCACTCGAGGCGTTCTCGAATCCGCGACCGTCGGGCATCATTGCACTGACGACTGATCTCGATGACAAAGTCATCGATTGCAAGATCTCGAATGGCCGTTCTGATATTTTCATCGCGACCAACGAAGGTATGTCGATTCGTTTTGACGAAGGCGACGTGCGCGCGATGGGCCGGTCGGCCCGCGGCGTAAAAGGCGTCACTCTCGGAAAAGATGACTCAGTCGTCGGCCTTGAGATCTTCGATAAAAATTCGAAGGCAACTGTCTTGATGGTCACTGAAAACGGCTTCGGCAAACGAACGCCGATCGAAGAGTATCGGACGCAGTCGCGCGGCGGTGTTGGTATCATCACGCAAAAGACGACCGATAAAGTCGGTCTCGTTGTCGGTACACGCAGTGTTCTTGATACCGATGAGGTCATGGTCACAACCGATAAGGGTCAAACGATTCGTATGCCGTGCGCGGGTATCTCGATTGTGGGTCGAAATACTCAAGGAGTGAAGTTAATCACGTTGAACGAAGACGAAAAAGTTACGGGATTAGCGCTGATTGCAGACGATGAAGATGCCGCTGAAGTCCCGATTAAACAGTAAAATCTATTTCTGCGCGAAGCTTGTCTTAGGCTTCGTGCTGACCACCTCATTTAGCTCATGCACGCTCTCGTCCGAAGACCTTGAGTTTCGCCGCGCCGAAGAGGCTGCGCGCCTTGGAAAAAACGAAGACGCCTTAGTTCACTACCGAACAGTGGTTGAGAAATATCAAAAAGACCCGCTCGCCATCAAGTCCGCTAAAGCCGCGGCCCGCATTTCGCATTATGAACTAAAGAAATTTCCCGACGCGATTCGATTTTACCGTCATGTGATTCTTTATGCCCCGAATGAGGCCGACCGCATAGATGCGCAAAAAAAAGTCGCCGACCTCTACTTCGGCCAAACGCTCGATTACACTCAAGCGATCATCGAATACAGCCGATTATTGGAATCGCCGCACTCTTCAAAAGAGGACGAAACCTACCGGTTTGCGATCGCCCGCAGCTATTTTTATTTAAATAACTTTTTTCAGTCGACCGTTGAGATTGATCGAATTTTGACTTCGCATCCGTCTGATGATTTGGCGTTTGATGCGCTTTTATTAAAGTCGAATATTTATCTCACGACGAAAAAACTCGACGACGCGATCAATTCTTTAAAGGAGCTGATCGTGAAATACCCGGCGAGATCGAAAACTGAAACAATAGGCCTCGTGCTTTCGATCTGCTACGAAGAGCAAAAGAACTTTGCCAAGGCGATTGAAACTCTCGAGGCTATTAAAAACGATTACCCCCGAAAAGGGTTCATTGAGGGAAAAATTAAGGCCCTAAAGGAACGGCAATCGCTCCTTCCCGGCGCTAAAGGACTGCACAAGTAATGTTTGATAAAGCCGCTTCTGCCTACACCACTCTCGGATTCGAATTAATTGGCTTGGTCATCGTTTTGACCCTTCTGGGAAACTATCTTGATAAGAGCTTCGGGTGGGGAGGTTGGGGCGTGATTTCTGGCGTGTCGATCGCGTTCGCTGGCTGGGTAACCCACCTCTATATTGTCGTTCAGATGCTTGCTAAAGCTGACAAATCGGGTGATACCGAATCCAAATGAGCTTTCTTCTTTATTTTCAATTAGCCTTGAGCGTCGTAGGCGCCACTTTAGTGGCGGTTTTCCAGGGCCCGACGGCAGCTTTTTCGTTTGCGGGCGGCGCCGCCGTGACGCTTTTTAACTTTGCGGTTTTGGTTTTCGGGTGGCCTCGGATGTTGGCGCAAAAACAGGTTGCCCGCGCCGTCCTGGTCATTGTATTTAAGTTCGCGATATTGGGTTGGATTTTGTATCTTGTAGCTCATTCGCAAACCGTGAGTTTAGGTTGGTTTGCGCTTGGGCTCGCGACCGTTATTCCGAGTGTTCTCGTGACGGCGTTTAAACTACCTTCGGAGACTTGATGGGAAACCATTTCACTTGGTTCAACATGTTCGGCGTCAGTCATGAGCAAACCCCGCTCTACGCGGCTTACTTCGCGACGATCATGATTCTCATCGTTTCGGTGGCGGGCCGTCTTGCGCTGGGTAATGGCGAAGCGGCGATTCAGCCGGCATCAAGCCTAACCCTCAAAGGGTTTTTTGAGGCGTTCATCGAGTTCATGGATGGCATGGTCAATATGGTTTTGGGCCATCTCGGACGCCCATACCTCCCTCTGTTCGGTGCGCTTTTTTTCTACATCATCTTTAACAACATGATTGGTTTGATTCCAGGCTTCACGGCGGCGACCGCAAACATCAATTCGGCCTTTGCGCTCGGCATTTGTTCATTTGTTTTGTACAACGTCGAAGGTTTCCGTCACGCCGGCATTCATTATTTAAAACATTTCCTAGGGCCAGTTTGGTGGCTTGCACCACTTCTTCTACCAATCGAAATTATCTCTAACTTGATTCGCCCACTCTCGCTCGGTATTCGCTTAAGCGTAAATATGATGGCCGACCACACGGTTCTCGGAACGTTTATTGATCTGACGAAAGTCATTATCCCAATCATCTTTTACGGATTGGGAACGTTCGTGTCTTTCGTTCAAGCGTTCGTCTTTACAATGTTATCAATGGTGTATGTCATGATGGCCACGGCCGATGATCATTAAGCGCCAAACAACCCAGGGGAAAAGTCAGATGAAAAAAATGTTCGTCGTACTCGCAGCCGTTTTCGCAGTCGTTCCAGCTCTTGCACAAGATGCAACTCACACAGTTAGCGTTGCAGCCGCTACCACGCTTGGTAACGTCGCAATCGGTATCGGTATTATGATGGGTCTCGCTGTTCTCGGCGGAACTCTCGGTCAGTCGAAGGCAGCCGCATCCGCGCTCGATGGTATTGCTCGCAATCCAGCCGCTTCGGGCAAGTTCACAGGCCCGTTGATTTTGTCACTCGCGCTGATGGAGTCACTCGTGCTTTTCGCATTTTTGATCAGTTTCTTCCTACAGGGCGCGTTGGTAACAGCACTCAGCGTAGTGAAGTAATCAGAGCATTTTGTTTCAAATTGAAACGGTCTTTCAAAGGCGAGTCTTCGGACTCGCCTTTTTTAGTTTAAATGACCCTGGACCTGCCTAGACGTTTTCGTAATATCGAAGACTTTCTGACCCTTTGGCGACCTTCTTAATCAATGAAACAGCGATTTTTTCCGATGAGATATCAGAGAGTCCGCAGAGCAGTTTTTGGACATCGGGAGAGCAATTGGACCCGAACGCACAAAGCAAAACGGAAAATGCAGATATGACGCCCATAAAAAGCATGGTTGTCGTTCTTGCGAAAAATGCAGCCAAGCTGCGCGCGACAGTCGTGTTTCTCGAGCGGCGCGGAATCGCCGCGAGAATCGTCCCGACTCTAAACGAAGCTGTTAAGCTGTTCGCTAACAAGGAAGCGAACATGCTTCTTTTAAGCGTGAATTTTCCGCATCCAAAAGTCGAAATGCTTCCGGTTTTGATGTACCAAAGCTTTCAAATTGAAACGATTCTCTGCGCCGAAGAAACTGATCGAAAATCAAGCGGCCGTCTGAACGGCGCGAAGACGAAACACGTTTTATTTGGCCCCATCACTGGACCTGTCGTGATGATGAAAGTTCGTCAAATAGAACGCGAGAAAAGCGAAGTCGAAAGCGATCTTTCAATGGAATTAAGCCAGAAAAAAAATTCGGGCTACAGAATGGGCGACGAAAAGAGTGAGTCTGAAAAAAAGACGGCCTTAGCTGATTTGATAAAATCGCTATCAGAACCAGTCAATCAAACGAGCTCTCAAGAAAACGAACTTCAAAAATCTGGCACGACCATCGTTCAAAAAGGTCAGCGCTCGAAGTTTATGAGTGAAATCGAAGAGCGTGCGGCCGAACTTGAGTCGGGTTCGATCTCAGAGCGCGCACAAAGATTACGCCAAGGCATCGATCTTGGCCTAAATGCTGTTCTGAAAAAAACGGGTACTGCGTTTCGATTTATGAGGCCTTCGGATTTTCGGTCAAAAACGGCTGGCCGCCAGCAGTCGTTGAACGGAGAACCATTAAACCAAGGTGGCGAAAACGTCCAAGAGCAGTCGAAAGCACTCGGTGACGCCCTCGAGCTTTCGGCAGAGTCCGCAAAAGCCCCGCTGACCGAAGCCGAGATTATTCAGGCGTGTTTGAACGAGGCACTTGCAATCGTGGCGGGCGCTCCAAACTCTTCGGTCCTTGAGCTTTCAGCGTACAAAACAGCTGCGCTCGTTTCGCTTCGAACGCTAAAAGTATCATGTTCGTTTATTATTAGTCTCGCCTACGCGAGAAAGACCGCGAGTGAAATTTTTGATCGCATCGAGACAGCGTTCTTTTACTTACTTCGTGATTACGGAATCGAATTTGAAAATGAACAGACACACTCAATTCTGCTTGATAACATGTCGGTGGTGGCTCGCGCTTTTCAGTCTTCGGACTATGTGCGGATTACTCAAACGCCTGAAGTTCAAATCGGCGTTGCCAGCGTCGTTTCGAAAAATCCGGTTGCCGCAGTTGAGCATTACGCAGAAAACATGTTGAGTGTTAGCGTCGGCGATATTC
>JAYTHQ010000074.1:0-6369 GCA_043732445.1 Bdellovibrionales bacterium
TAATTTAATAAAATAGGAACCGCGTTCGAGAGCTGCGCGAAAATCTTCGGGCAAGGCCGAACGACTTTTTAGTTTGGCTTTTGAATAGCGAAAAAAAACTTGCGAGAATTCGTTGTGCGTTTCGCCCTGCATGACTTCAATTTTCGTTCGTCCCTGACCGATCTCAAGGTTGCCTTGAGCTTCGGGCGAATAAAGCGTGTTGCAATACGAATCGACCATGTCTTTGCATTTCGGTGGCTTCAACGGTGAGTAAAGTGTTTGTGACGAAAAACTTCGGGCGACGGCCGCAGTTTCGGCTGTCGGAAGTGAGCGCTGAGTTGCGCACGACGAGATCATCATCCCAATGATCGTCACAATAAGTGCAACGTGGGGAGCCCTTGAGAAAAAAGCCTTCATTATCTTCATGCAGTGCACAGTTTATCACGCGTCGCAGAGAGTCGGTGGCCAGACGGTGGTCCAGTTCCACGGGCGGCTCTCTCATTGACGTTGGGCGCCTGGCTGGTGTTTCGTTAGGACAGTTGTCTAGGGGCATTTTTTTGAAACCAGGAGTTTTCTCAGTGGCGCAGTCCGAAGCGAAATACCAATCTGGATTCGGAAATCACTTTTCCTCAGAAGCCGTCTCGAGCGCGCTTCCTGCGAATCAAAATTCGCCACAAAAAGCGCCGAAGGGTCTCTATCCGGAACAACTGAGTGGTTCGGCCTTCACGGCGCCTCGCTCATCGAATTTATTTTCGTGGCTCTACCGCATTCGCCCGTCGGTCATGCATGGCTCGTTTCAGCCGATGAAAGAAATGACGGAGCAAGCGTTTCCGACCCCAAAACATTTGAACCCCAACCAAATGCGCTGGGACCCGATGCCGAAACCGGCAAAAGAAACTGATTTTATTGAAGGTCTCCGAACGGTTTGTGGAAACGGCTCGGCCCTGGACGGGCGCGGACTCCATATTCATCTCTATAATTTCAATCGTGCCAACGCGAATCGCTTTTTGATGAACGCCGACGGTGATTTTCTTTTTGTTCCACAAAGTGGAATTTTAAAACTCGCAACCGAGCTGGGAGTGATGAGCGTTGCGCCCGGCGAGATTGCCGTGATTCCGCGCGGACTTAAATTTCAAGTCGGCGGCGACGGCGTCTGTTCAGGGTACGTCGGCGAAAATTTTGGTGCGCCGTTTCGCCTGCCCGAACTGGGTCCGATCGGCGCAAACGGATTGGCGCACCGGCGCCATTTTTTGACGCCTCAGGCAGCGTTTGAAGATCGCGAAGGTTCGTTTGAACTGCTCGGTAAGTTTAACGGTGAAGTGTGGTCGGCCGAGCTGAGGCATTCGCCGCTCGACGTGGTTGCTTGGCATGGGAACTACGTGCCTTATAAATACGATTTAAAATTGTTCAACACGATCAATACGGTGAGCTTCGATCATCCGGATCCATCGATCTTTACGGTGCTGACGAGTGCGAGCGACACGCCCGGAGTGGCGAACGTCGACTTCGTGATCTTTCCGCCGCGCTGGATGGTGGCAGAGCATACGTTTCGTCCACCGTATTTTCACCGCAACTGCATGAGCGAATACATGGGTCTCATCGAAGGCGAGTACGACGCAAAAAGTGGCGGCTTCAATCCGGGCGGAGGGTCGTTGCATGGATTTTATTCTGCGCATGGGCCCGATAGCGAAACTTTCAATAGGGCTTCGACTGCAGAATTGGTTCCGCGCAAAATTGAAAACACGATGGCATTTATGTTTGAGTCACGAACGCCGTTCTTGTTAACTGATTTTGCACTCAAAACTTCGAGCGAGGGAGGACTTCGCCAAGGCGATTATCAAACTGTTTGGCAGGGCTTTACGAAGAACTTTAAGGGGTAGGGATGGATGAGGTTCGCGCCAATCGAACGGCACAAGATTTACGAATCACGGTCACGGCTCGCCAACTCTGTTCAACGTGACGGTCTCGCTGCAGGGCGAGCTCTCGACAGAGCAGCGAGCGCGGCTTCTCGATATTGCGAATCGATGCCCCGTTCACCGAATCCTCGCTGGTGCTATCGACGTGAAAGTCTCATTAGTTTAAGAGACAACACACTCTCGTCACGGCGGTGACATCTCTCGCGCGCTCTCCTCGTGCAAACTTAAGCAACTGGAGGTTCGGATGAAAACAATCGCTTTTAATAATCGGAGTAACTTGTTACGTGGGCTCTTTTTGCTCGCGGCGGTCGGTGGGCTTTATTATTTCCGTAAGCAAGGCGGCTCAATGTCGCATTTGTTTACGAAAGGGTCCAAAAGCTTAAGTTCGGCACGCACGTGGATCAAACAGACGGCGCCGAGTATTTCGCAAAACGCGAGAGCTTAAAAGTTAGAAACGGATCAACCAGCAGACAGAGCTGACTGGTTAGACGTTTTGTCCAACGAGAGTTTTTAGCTCTTCGACGTAGCCAAAGTACTCATGCAAATTCAGACGTCCGTTGGCGGGAATGCGGGCGCTCAGTGAATTGTACGGAGTGAGTTCAACGACGTCGGCATGCGACGAAATCGAGGCCATGTTGTCTTCTTCGAGAAGGGCCATCATCGCGTCGAGATCGTGGGCTTCTTCGCCTTCAGGAAATGGAATGTCCCTGAGGGTCATCAAAACTTTCAATAAGTTTTCGCAAGCCTGAGCAAGATTGTATCCGACGATTTCGTGTTGGTTGGCATCGTCGATATTTCGTTTAGCCGTGTCTAGATTGTCCTGGGCTTTTAAGATCAGGGATTTCGCATGTGGTGTCATCGTTATGGCCTTTCCTTGTTGGGACCCCGGCTTGGCTGCGCGCCCGGTCGCGAAGCGCCCGGCCTTGCTCCGCCACCGCCGCCACTTTGACCACCGGGTCGACCTCGTCCTTGCGGACGACGGGGACGGTTGCCTTGACGTTCGATTGCGGCCTTCGCCTTACCACTTGAAACGAATCGCGCATTCGCGACTTGATCCGAGTGATAAGGATGATCTTTGACGACAGGAATCGGCTTGCCAATCAGTTTTTCAATATCTCGAATAAATGATCGCTCATCGGCATCACAAATTGAAATTGCGATGCCTTCGGCACCCGCTCGGGCCGTTCGGCCGATGCGGTGAACGTAGTTTTCAGGAACGTTCGGGACCTCAAAATTGATCACGTGCGAGATTTCGTCGATGTCGATCCCTCGTGCAGCGATATCGGTCGCGATCAGGACCCGAATCGTGCCTTTTTTGAAGTTCTCGAGGGCCCTTTGCCGAGCATTTTGCGATTTATTGCCGTGAATTGCTTCTGACGGGATGCGGTTTTTGGTCAAAAGTTCGGCGACTTTGTTAGCCCCGTGCTTAGTGCGCGTAAAAACAATCACCCGGCTAAATTCTTTTTTGCCCAGTAAGTAGCGGAGCGCGTCTTTTTTGTTGTCGCGATCAACGAACATGACCCACTGAGAAATTCTCTCGGCCGTCGATGAAACAGGCGTCACTTCAACCCTGACCGGCTCGGTCAACATGGAATTTGCAAGCGCCGTGATGTCTGACGGCATAGTTGCTGAGAAAAACAGCGTTTGCCGACGTGCCGGCAAGAGTTTGACAACTTTTTTAATATCGTGAATGAAGCCCATATCGAGCATCCGGTCGGCTTCGTCGAGGACGAAGATCTCGAGATTCTTGAGGCTCAAATACCTTTGCTCGATCAAATCCAAAAGGCGGCCGGGAGTCGCGACGAGAACGTCGACTCCGCGGGCCAAATTCGAAACCTGAGGGCCTTGCCCGACGCCACCGAAAATAACCGTGTGGCGAAGGCGCAAATGTTTGCCGTAGGTCTGAAAACTCTCTTCAATTTGGATCGCGAGCTCTCGGGTCGGCGTCAGAATCAGCACGCGCGGGCAGCGGGGCTCGAGGCGTTTTGAATTTTCGGTGAGACGCTGCAAAATGGGCAAGGCGAAAGCGGCTGTCTTGCCCGTTCCGGTTTGCGCGACGCCCAAAAGATCACGGCCTTGCAGCAAGATCGGGATCGCTTGGCTCTGGATTGGCGTCGGTTTTGTGTAGCCAGTGTCGGCTATGGCCTTTTGAAGAGGCTCAATCAAGTTCAGGTCTAAAAACGTAACGGGGGTTTTATCGGTCATTGGTTAGCTTCGCCTTTGGGCTACGCCCGTTACGCTATCTAGGTGCCCACGCTTGGGCGCAGAGAGTACGGGCGGCAGCCTCCGATAGCAACCGCTGTCTAACGAAAATGGTGATTCATGCCTGGTAGTTAGAGACTCGCAGCAACGCCTGAGCCGGATCTGAGCGAACGGGCTTCGTTTTCGTAGCGAATTTGCCTCTCGACCATCAGATCGAACATCTCAATCAGATGGTCTCGCCGCGAGAGCTCGGGTTCATAATATCCGAGCATGTGGTGAACGGCTTCGAGAGTCGAAAAGCAAGAGGCTTTTGGTTGTTTACGGACCCTAAAAGTTGAAGGGCGCGGCGGGGTGAAGTAAATCTGCGGAAGTTTCGTGAGTGCTGGAGTTAGGCGCAGCATCTTTTTGGCCGTCCGCCAAGTACCGTCGAGCACGAAGATCGTTCGCTTTCGTGGGCCCCCGGCGCGGGGTTGCACCGTCGCAATATCGATCGCTTCGCGTCCCGGGTACAAGACTGCGCAGTCGCGCGCGCGATCCGTGAGCAGAGCCTGAACGTGTGGGTGACTTTCAAAGCTTTCGGCCGTGAAGAGGTGCGAGGTTGAGAGCATCAAGTGCGTCATTCGACCAGTGGCGATGCGCCTGCGCGATTCTTCTGGGTGCATCAAAATCACAAACTCAGTTTGAGTCGTGAGTGGCTGGAGTCGCGCACAGTCGCAGACGGCTTTTGAAAGCCGACACTGTTGGCAAGAGTCCCGGTATCTCAGCGCCGGCAAGCTCCGCTTGTTTTTCAAGTAATCTTCGAGAGTCATTTTTGAACTCCGTCCCTTCGGGCTCCGTGGCTGCCTGATCTGTGACAGGGTGCCAGAGGGTTTTACACTGGCGCAAGGCTTACTGAGTCCGTTAGCCTTCTGTTATGAAATTGCGCTTCGCTGTGATTCTCACCTTGGTTTTGGTTCTCTTCGTTTACGTCGGCTGGAAGTTGGCTGAAAGTTTCGGCCTACCGGTGACCGTCGCCGTGATGGTTGTTTTATTTTCCGGCGTTCTTTTTTATCGGCAGATCCACGGCATTCACCAGAGATCAGTGCGGCTTTTTTTAGTGAACGCCGTTCATCTTGAAATGGGTTTCTTGAGTTTCTTGCTCACGCTGGTCGTGTTTCGAGATTTGGTTTTCATTCCACTCGGGTACGTCTTTCCGGAGGCGGGCGTTTTCGCTTTCAGTCGCACCGGAACCTCGGTGATTTTGGTTCTCTCGGTCGTGAGCTTGTTAGTTGGTGTCGTGATCGCGAACGCCGGTCCCTGGGTCGTGCGTGTGAAAGTGCCGATTCGCAATCTTCCGCCGGAGCTTGAGGGCTTTTCGATTGCGCAGCTGAGCGATATGCACATCGGGCCATTGACGAAGCCGAAAACTGTTCGGTGGATAGTCAAAAAAGTTCTCGAGCTAAATCCGAACGTGATTGCACTCACGGGCGATATCGGCGACGGGCCCGTGAGCGAATCGACTGACGCGATTCATGAACTGGGCGCGCTTTCACAAAAGCCTGCGTATTACGTGACCGGCAATCATGAGTATTATTGGAACGGCCCTGAGTGGATCGCCGCTTTTACGAAGGTTGGATTAAAGCCTCTGCTCAACTCGTTTGCCGTGGTCAAAGCCGGTGCCTCGCGAGTCGTGATGATCGGAACTCCAGATCCGACGGCTCTCATGCTAGGATCTGCGGCCGGACCGAACGTGGAATTAGCATCCAACACGCCGCTCAATGCGGACGACGGTGATTCGGCGGCGCCAGTTCGCGTTTTGATGGCTCATCAACCGGGCATCTCAAGTGAAGCCCGCGCTGCGGGAATCGACCTTCAGTTGTCGGGCCATACGCACGCGGGTCAGTTTTTTCCTTGGACCCTTGTCGTGAAGCACGTTCACGAGTTTTCAAAAGGGCTCGGTCGGACGGGTTCAACCTGGGTTTACGTCAACCAGGGCACCGGTTCGTGGGGTCCGCAAGTGCGTCTTGGCACCTGGACGGAAATCACGCTTCTCACGCTCGTCAAAGAGAGCTAGGCCGTCAAGATGCCTGCTCGAAAAAGTTCGCGCGGGGGCAAACCCGCGCATCCTAAATATCGCGGATCCATCGGCTCGCGCGCGAAACCGCCGGGAGTGAATGGTCTCATCTACCGACCAGATTTTATTTCGAAAACTAGGCGGGCAACGTTAATTCATGAAGTGAAAGCGTTTTTCCCAATCTGGGAAAATCGATTTTCAGAAAACAACCCGCCACCA
>JAYTHQ010000075.1:0-1827 GCA_043732445.1 Bdellovibrionales bacterium
CGCGGCGAACAGGCAACGCTTCCGCTGCGAGCGAAAACGACATGCAAAATGTGACGAGCAGACTTGCGTATTTCATGGCGCTGACCTCTGCCGCCGGTACTGCGAGAACCGTGCTCGACCCTTTCGCATTCAGAAGCGAACCTACGACCGAGTCGATGTCCAAGACTTAGACAGTCTGGATATTTCTTCCAAGAGCCGAAAGGCTTGACCGCTCGGGAATCGATCAGCACGCTTGTCGGAACCGCGCACGGAGGACTCACTATGCAACATCGGTTTGGCTTGAGAATTTTGGGTTTTATAGCTTTGGTTTTTTTATTGAACTCGTGCGGCGCGCCGCTCTCTCAAATCAAACAGCTACCTGGCTATCGTGATTCGGGTAATCCCGACGGCAAAACGGCTTGTTCCGATGCGCCTGAAAACTCAATCAACGTGACGATACCGGCATCGCAAATCCCGCCAGGTTTAGTGATCTCGCTCAATCACGGCGAAACGATCTACGACGCCTGTGACACCGGAGCCGATCCGCACGGTTATTTTAACGTTTACGCGGCCAGCTCAACGACATTAGATATTCAAATTCATTTGCCAATCGGCACGCCACTTCGCACGTCGTACTTCGGGACCAATCCCGACGCCACACGTCCACCCATTCGATCGGATCTTTCGATTGTGATTGCCCAACGGACATCGTGCACAAGTCCGGCGCTTACGCTCTCTTCTCGCGATAATGCCTCGATCCAGTGGAGCCTCCAGAAAGGGTCGCATCCAAGTTGTTCAAATGACTGGACGGCATACGCGGGCAACGTCGCGTTTTAAATCTTGATGAACTCTGTTACCTCAATTCGCGAAGCCGCCCCGAGTTGTTGCCGAATCTCCCCTTGCCAGCCGAGCGGTCTGGCTTTCAGATAGGGAGCTCTCAAAGAGAAAATCCCAAAGGAGACCCCATGGCTTTCGAATTGCCCCCGCTGCCGTACGCGAAAGACGCGCTTCAGCCTCACATGTCGGCCGAGACGCTTGAATTTCATTACGGTAAGCATCACAAGACCTACGTCGATAATCTCAATAAACTCTTACCCGGGACTGACCACGAAAAGATGACTCTCGAGCAGATCATCATGAAGTCGTCGGGCCCGATGTTTAACAACGCTGCGCAAATCTGGAACCACACCTTCTTCTGGAATTCGCTTTCGCCAAAAGGCGGAGGCCAACCATCAGGCGCACTCGCCGACGCTCTCGCGAGCTCGTTTGGCTCGGTTCAAGCCTTTAAAGATAAATTCGCCGAAACAGCGGTGAAACAATTTGCCTCGGGTTGGGGCTGGCTCATTAAAAATAAATCGGGCGCACTTGAAATCGTTTCGACTTCGAATGCCGGCACACCCATGACCGACGGGCACACGGCACTTTTAACGTGCGACGTTTGGGAGCATGCTTACTACATCGATTACCGAAATCGTCGGCCAGATTTTTTGGGCGCTTTCTGGAACATCGTTAACTGGGATTTCGTGGCGCAGAATTTAGCGAAGGCGAAATAAACTTCCGGGTCACGTTTCTGAAAACGCGGAAGGCCGACTCGAAAGAGTGGGCCTTTTATTTTGGTGATGATAGGTTTTGGACTGGCCCCGCTGAACGAAAGTTGACGAATGAAAATCGGTAATAAAAATAGTTTCTCGACTCAAAAGCACCTCTCGATCGACGGGAAAAATTATCAGTATCACTCGTTGCCGGCGCTAGCTCAAGCGACCGGGCGCGATGTTTCTAAACTCCCGCTGGGTTTGCGGGTGCTGCTCGAAAATCTTCTTCGACACGACGACGGCGACATCGTCCGCA
>JAYTHQ010000076.1:0-6327 GCA_043732445.1 Bdellovibrionales bacterium
ATCTTATCAAGATTCGGGCATGAGAGGGTCGCCGAGTTCGCGCGTGATGGAGAAACCACTGACACGATCGTCAATGCGAGAACGAGAGAAACTGCAGACGACGAAAAATAAAAACGATTACTCTTCATGAGGCGCGCCTTTCAAATGGAAGCTAGCTCCCAAAAGCTTAGCACAGCCTTTTTGAAAATCGACCAGCGTTGTTGTTGAGTCAGGACGAGGCTTAAGACTCGAGATTTAGGGCGGTAATAAGGCGAGTTGTTCAAAGACACGAAGGTCCTGATCCGTCGCGCAAAGCGTTGCCTCAGCGCCCTCAGGATAAACTTCCCATTTCACAAATCGGCCAGCTTGCGTCTCAATTACGAAGAACGACATCTCCGGATGCTCAGTTTTTAATTCACGCATGATCTGAACAATCAGTTCAATATTATGCGGATCATCATCTGACATTCCAAAACGATGATAAGAATTTGCCCCGTACAGTTCAATCGCGCGATCCACCGAAGCACGAATCGCCAGCTTCTTTAACGCGGCAACGGTCAGCAGGCCCTCCGCATCGCCGAGTTCCTTCCGAACAATTCCGTTGGTGACCGGATATAGGCTCAAATAATTCGGTTCGTACGGCAGGTAACCGCGATCAACCAAGACTCGAATGCCCTCTTGAATCGTTTCGCGATTGTGACCACGAGCGGTGATCACCGACACTGGTCTTTGGTTGAGAGCGGCGTGATAAAAACATGACCACGAAGGGCCCTTCCACTGTACGTCCGGAAAACCGAGCGCCGAAGCCAAATCCTGAACGAACATTTGCTTTTTGCCCGTCAGCTTCTCGACTTCGTTGATGTCTTGATCGCGAAAGTGTCTAAACGTTCCGGTGCGGTCGCAAAAGTCGATTTCATAATCGGCATAAGGGCCGTGTTTACCCACATGGCGATGCACTTGAGCAAACTCGCCGCTACTCACTTTTAATTCTTCGCGGGTTTTCTTGTGAAAAATAAAAGTCGGCGTCGTGAGAAACGCAACGTTGTCATCGAAGTCGAAAAAATAAAAACTGCGCCCGCCCCTATCGGCGTTGCGATCTTGCGCGAGCTCTCGCGCAATCGGCAATTCGAGCTGTCCTTTATCGGGGGGCAGTAAGACTTTCGACATGAGGCAGTAGTCTAGCCGAAAACGTGTACGTTTTCAATGCAGCCGACCGCCCGAGAGCGTCGGCTTCACCATCTAACTTATCGATTCGCTGACGCTTTTTACGATTTCTTGGCAGCCGCTTTGCGAACAACCACGGGCGAAGTCTTCTGCGGAGTCACCGTCACTCCAGCTTTCGCCTGTGGTTTCGAAGATTTAGTGGGCCCTTGAATCTTGCCGGTCGTCACTTTCGCTCCCGGCGCGACCGCAGATTTTTCCTTCTTTGGTGCCTTTGAAGGCGCTTTTGCGGCCGCTTTCGGGGCCGCTTTTCCCGCAGGCTTCTTGGCGCCCTTGGCTACGACGTTCATCGAAGGTCCTGGCGGCTCGCCTGCTTTTTGCGTCACCAAAGCAATTGCGATTTCAAGGGTCACGTCGTCGGGCTTCAAATCATCGGGAAGAGAAACGTTCACCGATCCGCATTTAATATACGGGCCATACTTGCCGCTGAAGATTGAAATCGGCGCATCGATGCCGGCAATCTGACCGAGTTCTTTTATCGGCGCCGCGCGACCGCGACCGGCTTTCGGTTTCGAAATCAATTCCATCGCTTCATTGAACGTGATCGTAAACAAATTCAGCGTCTTCGGAATGGAGCGGAAGTCGCCGTCGTGCACGATGTAAGGCCCGAAACGACCCAGCCCCGCCTTTAGATCTTTGCCGGTCCCCGGATTGATCCCCAGCGTTTTCGGTAGCTCGACAAGCTGCAAAGCCATTTCGATGGTCACGTTTTCTGGCTGAACTCCTGCCGGTAACGAAACACGTTTTGGTTTCGCATTCGCATCGGTGGCGTCACCGAGCTGCACGTACGGGCCGTAGCGGCCGGTCAAAACATAAATCGGCTCACCTGATTTTGGTTCTTTGCCGAGGGCATCGCTCCCGTTCTTTTTTTGATCAATCAGTTTATTTGCGATTTCAACAGTGATGTCGGCCGGAGCTTGCGACTCAGGGAGCGAGGCGCACACATCCGCGTCGCCTTCTTTTCGACAAACGTAGGCGCCGTAACGACCAACTCTAAAACTCAAATTTTTCAACGTGTCGAAATGAATCGAACGCGCTTCGTCCGGATCAATTTTGGTGGCCTGCGCGTCGACCTGCGCTTTCAAACCCTGTTTGCCAAAGTAAACCGATTTTAAATAACTCAAGTGATCGAGTTGTCCTTCAGCAATTTCATCAAGCGAATTTTCCATTCCGCTCGTAAAACCGAGATCGACATATTGCGGGAGATGTTTCATTAAAAGTTTACCGACAACCATCGCGGTAAATGTGGGCGCAAGTGCATTGCCCATTTTTTTTACGTAACCACGATCGATAATTGTGCCGATGATCGACGCGTACGTCGATGGACGGCCAATGCCCTCTCGTTCCATTGTCTGAACGAGCGTGGCCTCCGTAAATCGCGCCGGTGGCTTGGTTTCGTGCTCGATTGTACGGAGATCTGTGCATTTAACCGTATCGCCGACTTTTAAATCTGGCAGGCGAACTTCTTTTTCTTCAAGAGCACCCATCTCATCATCTCGACCTTCGACATACGCACGTAAGAAACCGGGGAATTCGATTGTCATTCCACTCGTAGCGAAAACTGAATTCGCGACTTGGAAACGAACCGAAACTTGCTTCTGACGGCTGTTGACCATCTGGCTCGCCATCGTGCGCTTCCAGACTAAGTCGTAAAGGCGAAATGGCATTCCGACCAAACCTGTTTCTTCAGGGGTCGGGAATTCTGTTCCCGACGGACGAATTGCCTCGTGGGCTTCTTGTGCGCCTTTTACTTTTTTCCCCTCGTACGTGCGAGGCTCTGGCGGCAAATAGTCTTTTCCATAAAGATCTAAGATGCGCGCGCGCGCAGCTTGCAAAGCCTGCTGCGACAAAAAGGTCGAATCGGTTCGCATGTAAGTAATAAAGCCCTGCTCGTACAAACTCTGCGCGACCTGCATCGCCTCGCGGGCCGACAAACCTAGTTTTCTGTTCGCCTCTTGCTGCAACGTTGACGTAATAAACGGCGACGGCGGCTTGCGCGAAACTGGTTTTTCTTCGGCTTCGATCACCTTCCAAGGCTGATTCAAAACGGCTCCGCGAACTTTTTCTGCGGCCTTGCCGTCAAGTGCCACGACTTCTGTGGCGCGGTCTTTCAAAAGTTTACCGGTGAGATCATCAAAATCTTTTCCGGTCGCGATTCGCCTGCCGTCGACCGATAAAAGGCGCGAGCCGAATTTGATCGCGTCTTTTTCGTTGTCGGTCTCAACGCCCCAGTAGGTCGATTTCACGAACCGGATACGCTCGTGTTCGCGTTCGACGATCATTCTGACGGCGACTGACTGCACGCGGCCGGCCGAGAGGCCGAAAGCGACTTTTGTCCAGAGCAAAGGTGAAATCGTGTAGCCGACTAAGCGATCGAGAATGCGGCGAGCTTCTTGAGCACGCACAAGATTTTCATCAATCTGACGAGTTTGCTGTAAGGCACTTAAAATGGCCTCTTTCGTAATCTCGTTGAAGACCATTCGCTTAAACGGAACTTTTGGCTTCAACGTCTCTACCAAATGCCAAGAAATCGACTCGCCTTCGCGGTCCTCGTCGGTTGCGAGATAGAGCTCGTCTGCGCCTTCAAGCAGATCCTTGAGCGTTTTGATGACCTTCGTCTTGTTCTTCGGCACCAGATAGATCGGATCGAAGTCGTGATCGACATCGACACCGAGGCGCGCCCAGGGTTGCTTCTTATATTTTTCAGGAATGTCTTTTGCTGATTGTGGCAGATCACGAATGTGACCCATGCAACTCTCCACAACGTAATCTTTGCCAAGAAATTTTCGAATGGTTTTTGCTTTCGTCGGAGACTCAACGATCACCAAACGCCTAATCGAGGGGCCCGACGCTTTCGCTACTTTTTTAGCCATTTCAGCTTTCTGTCTGGATTCACTCGTGCACCAAGACTAACCAGACTTGAGAGAAGAGGTCCGCGGCGCTGAAAATCGCTGAAGACCGAGCAAAATTAAAATGAGCGGTTCTCCTAAGCGTTGCAAGAGGAAACTTTTGACGCAACACTGGCCCCATCGTCCACCCATCGAACATACACGGAGGCTAACCGATGAAAAGCGTTTCTGAATTCTCGGCAAAGACGGTTCGTTTTCTGTTCACCGATATCGACGATACCCTAACCGATCATGGGCACTTAGGACCAGGTGCCTACGACGCCGTCTGGCGTTTAAAAGAGAGCGGCATCGAAGTGATCCCGGTCACGGGCCGACCTGCCGGCTGGTGCGAAATGATCGCACGTCTGTGGCCCGTTCACGGCGTAGTTGGCGAAAACGGTGGCTTTTACTTTCGTTATCACGAAAAAAAAATGATTCGCCACTTTGCCTTTAACGAAGCGACTCAAGCCGCTAACCGAAAGAAACTTGAACTCATTCAAGCCGATGTTCTCAGAGAAGTTCCCGGCAGCGCAATCGCTAGCGACCAATTCTCAAGGCTGATGGATTTAGCCATCGACTTTGCCGAGGATGTCGGACCACTCAATGAAAAGCAGATCGATCAGATCGTCGCCATTTTCAATCGCCACGGAGCACAGGCGAAAGTCAGCTCGATTCATGTCAATGGCTGGTTCGGTTTGTACGATAAGCTCTCGATGTGCCGTGAGTACGCCAAGCGCGAATTAGGGCTCGATCTCGATCAAGCCAACGCCAAATTTGCATTTAGCGGTGACTCTCCAAATGACGAGCCGATGTTCGAGTTTTTTCAAAACGCCTTCGCAGTTGCAAATATCCGCGCGTTTCTTCCGCGGCTAAAGCACAAGCCCGCCTTCGTAGCGCTAGGCGATGGCGGATCTGGATTCATTGAGATCGCCAATCGACTGATCGCGCAGCTGTAACTCATTCGCTATTGCCATCAAAACGAGAGACTTTTTTCAAGAAACCATCACCGCAACGCCCGAAAACGTCACTCGTGTGGCGATGAGGTGATAATCGCGGTAGATTCCGCCATCCTCTTAAAAAGGTGTTTCGCCAGGTGAAAAGCCATATCCGTACGCTCGTTGTTTCAGCTCTCCTTTTAATCACTTCGCAAGCCCATGCCGTTTACGGCGTTCAAGACGCCATCAACGATGCCTTGAGCGACAACCTAAAATATATCGGATCATTTGTTCCGCGCTACAGCGAAGACGGCAAAATGAAGATGTGCCTTTACCGGGGCACGAAGGTTCTCGTTTACATGTACTACTGCTCAAAGAAATCATTCGCGGCCGTTTCTTTACGTATCCACTCGATCGACCCGCAAAAAGGCTCACTCGCAATTTACGCCGAGACAGCCAAAGGCGGAGACATCACGTCAGCCGATCGCGCCCAATATTCAGATTACGGATTTTCAGTTTCAACGTTCGACAACGGCACGTTTATCTTTAACGGCGCGATCAAAGACTTCCGTACCTACGACGATGCACTCTCGAAGAGCCCGAGTACAGCCTGCTTAAGCTCTCGAGTGTTTCGAAAACATTGTGCGCCCACGCATCAGAATCAGGTGGGTCCGTGGACAGACGGCGCAGATGACTTCTGGAATAAGCCAACTTCAAATTGGTATCAGCTCGTAAAAGCCATGAAGGCCAAGGTTCCGTGAGCGTAAAGCTCGGGTCGTAATTGTCAAAAAAGCCGAGCGTCACCGCGCGGCTTTTTTTGTTTCTGACCTCGAGGGCGCGTTACTTGCGGTCGCGCTTTTCGTTGCCACCGTTCGTCAGCAAAGAAGCGAACGGATTATTAAATGGCGATCCACCCTTCGGCCCTGACATGATGTTCTGCGGTGGGCGATCGCCCCGATCACCGCGCGGAGGTCCGCCCGGTCGGCTTCCGGTCGATGGTCTCGCTGCGGGCGGCCCACCCGGCCGCGACGCCGGATCTCCGCCAACCATTGGCGCGCGAGGCGGCGCTTCCGGTCGAGGTGCACGAGCGGATTTCGCTGCGCCCCCGGCACTCCTGGCTGCTCGCTCACCACGAGGTTTTCTCTTGCGTTCTTCGCCTTCGGCGGCACCCGGCGCGGCCCGCGGAGCAGCCGATCGTGTCGGCTGATCATCGAGCAACATCGAGAGAGAAATCTGATTCTTATCAGTGTCGACTTTCAAAACCTTAATCGTGACTTGATCGCCAGGGTTCACAACCTTGCGCG